>NZ_JABAZW010000003.1:16476-22506 GCF_018608325.1 Brevundimonas sp.
CCGGTCAGCCGCACCCACGCCCTGAAAGAAGCGGGCTGGTAAGCCGCCGACGCGACCTGCGGCGCTTTCGACAATTCAATGCTTGATGCCGACGCATCCCGACGCCATCTGGACCGTTGAACCTGACAGACCCTGCACGGACCCCGCCATGACCCTCGTTGATCCGACCCTTGACCCGAACCTCTCAAGCGACCTGATCAAGGAAGGCACCGACGCCTCCTTCATGACCGACGTCATTGAGGCGTCCAAGCATCAGCCGGTCATCGTCGACTTCTGGGCAACATGGTGCGGGCCGTGCCGCACGCTGGGCCCCGCGCTGGAGAAGGCCGTGCGCGCCGCCAAGGGTGCGGTGAAGATGGTCAAGATCGATGTGGACGCCAACCCGGCCTATGCGGGCCAGCTGCGGGTGCAGTCGATCCCGACGGTCTATGCCTTCGTCAACGGCCAGCCGGTCGACGGCTTCCAGGGCGCCATTCCCGACAGCCAGATCAAGGCCTTCATCGACAAGCTGTCCGGCGGTCAGGGTGGCTCGACCGAAACCGCGCAACTGCTGGAGCTGGGCGAGGAATCCCTGGGCCTGAACGATCTGGGCGGCGCCGCCCAGGCCTTCGCCCATGTGCTGCAGATCGAGCCCGAGAACGAAAAGGCCATCGCCGGCATGGCACGCGTCTATCTGGCCGACGGCGACCGCGAACAGGCCGTCCAGACCATCGCCATGGCCCCGCTCGAGTCCAAGGAGCCCACGGTCCAGAGCGTGCGCGCCCAGCTGGCATTGGCGGCCAAGGCCCCGACCGGCGCCTCCGCCGAACTGGAGAACAAGGTCGCCGCTGATCCGAACGACCATCAGGCCCGTTTTGATCTGGCCGAGGCCCAGAGCGCGGCGGGCGACTTCAAGGGCGCCGTCGACAACCTGCTGCACATCATCAAGATCGACCGCGAGTGGAACGAACAGGCGGCGCGCAAGCAGTTGCTGGTCATCTTCGAGGCAGCGGGCCTGAGTTCCGACGTGGCCAAGGACGGGCGACGCCGCCTGTCCTCGATCCTCTTCTCGTAACGGGACGGCGGCCCATGCCCCAAAGCTATGTCAGGGCGCTGGACCTGCCGCAGGTCATCCCGGTCTTTCCGCTGGACCGGGTGATACTGCTGCCGCGCGGCCAGCTGCCGCTGAACATCTTCGAGCCGCGCTATCTGAACATGGTCGATGACGCCATGGCGGGCGACCGGATCATCGGTTTGGTCCAGCCGGTCGGCGGCACGCCCGCCCTGCCCGGCCTGTCGCCCGTCGGATGCGCGGGCCGGATCACCAGCTTCGCGGAAACCTCCGATGGGCGCTATCTGATCACCCTGACGGGGGTGTCGCGCTTCCGCATCGCCGCCGAACTGCCCTCCAAGGCGCCCTATCGCCAAGTCCGCGCCGCCTTCGACGCCTATGAGGCCGATCTGAGTTCGCCGCCGGAAGAGCCGGACTTCGACCGACACGCCTTCCTTGACGCCCTGCGCACCTATCTGGCGCACCGTTCGCTGGATATCGACTGGGAGACGGCCGAGAGCGCTCCGGTGGAGGCCCTGGTCAACAGCCTGTCCATGGCCCTGCCGTTCGAACCCGCCGAAAAACAGGCGCTGCTGGAAGCCGTCAGCCTGCTGCCGCGCTCAGAGGCCCTGATCGCCCTGATGCGGATCGACGCCGCAGACGGCGGTGACGACGCCTCTCCCTCCATGCAATGACGGGGCAATGACGGGGCAATGACGGGCTCAAGTAGCGTTAAGCGCGGCAGCCCCTTAAAGAAGCCTCAAGTCGCGCCAAGCACGTTAGGCCCAGAAAAATGAGTGATGCCTTCAACACCCCCGTTTCGGTCGATCCCCGCCTGCTTGAGGTACTGGTCTGCCCGGTCACGCGGGGCAAGCTGACCTATGACCGCGACGCCAACGAGCTGATCTCGGCGGGGGCCAAGCTGGCTTATCCGATCCGCGAAGGCGTGCCGATCATGCTGGCGGAAGAAGCCCGTCAACTCGGCTGACGGCGACTCCCAGCACATTCCACTGAACTCCCACTGGCTCTGAGACGGCGCGTCCGACGGGCCTCAAGCAGCGCGACGCGCGATAGGCCCAGAACAATGACACTCAAGATCGCCATCCAGATGGACCCGATCGAGGCCGTCGACATCACCTCGGACACCAGCTTCCTGATGGCCGAAACGGCGCAGGCGCGCGGCCACAAACAGTGGGTCTATGACTTCCGCACCCTGGCGCTGGAGGAAGGCCGCCTCTACTGCCGCGCCCGCCCGATCACTGTGCGGCGCGAAGCGGGAAACCACGTCGATTTCGGCGACTGGGAGACGCTGGACCTGGCCGAAGACGTCGACGTCATCCTGATGCGTCAGGACCCGCCGTTCGACATGGCCTATGTCACCGCCACCTATCTGCTGGAGACGGTTCACCCCAGGACGCTGGTGGTCAACGACCCGGCTGAGGTGCGTTCGGCGCCTGAGAAGCTGATGGTCACGGCCTTCCCCGGCCTGCAGCCGCCGACCCTGATCTCCGCCGACCCCGTCGCCCTGACCGCCTTCCACAAGAAGCACGGCGAGGTGGTGCTGAAGCCTTTGCACGGCAACGGCGGTTCGGGCGTGGTCAAGCTGCGCGCCGACGACCCCAACCTGGACGCCCTGATCGAGATTCACGCCGCGGGCAGCCGCGACCCGCTGGTGATCCAAAAATTCATTCCCGCCGTGACCAAGGGCGACAAGCGCATCCTGCTGATCGACGGCGAGCCGGTCGGCGCCATCAACCGGGTGCCGGCAGCGGGCGCCGTGCGCTCCAACCTGCACGTGGGCGGCACGGCCATGCCGGTCGAACTGACCGCGCGCGATCTGGAAATCTGCGCCGCCATCGGCCCGACGCTGAAGGAACGCGGCCTGATCTTCGTCGGCATCGACGTGATCGGCGACTATCTGACCGAGATCAACGTCACCTCGCCCACCGGCGCCCAGCAGCTGAAGGCCTTCACCGGCATCGACGCCACCGCCCTGATGTGGGACGTCATCGAGAAGAAACGCGCCGCACAGGTTGCGTAGCCACGACTTGAATTAGATTCAGGTTCGTGTTTCGTTCCCCTTCATCAGCAGGGGAACACCATGGTCGCGCGGGTTGTCACGGTCGCCTTTGACGGGGTCGAGGCCCGGCGCGTGGACGTCGAGGTCCAGCTGATCGGCAATGACGGGCCGACGATCTTCAACATCGTCGGCCTGCCCGACAAGGCGGTGGCCGAGAGCAAGGAGCGGGTGCGCGGCGCCTTTGCGGGCATCGGCCTGGCCCTGCCCGCAAAGCGCATCATCGCCAATCTGGCCCCCGCCGACCTGCCCAAGGAGGGCAGCCATTTCGACCTGCCCATCGCCCTGGCCCTGATGGCGGCCATGGGGGTGATCGCACCCGACGCCCTGGACGGCTGGGCCGCCATCGGCGAACTGGGGCTGGACGGACAGATCGCCCGCGGGGGCGGCGCCCTGCCCGCCGCCGTATCCGCCGACGCCATGGGTCTGGGCCTGATCTGCCCGGAAATCTCAGGGCCAGAGGCTGCATGGGCGGGCGGCGCGCGCATTCTGGCCCCGCGTTCGCTGATCAGCCTGATCAATCATTTCAAGGGAACACAGGTTCTGCGTGCGCCCGAGCCCGGCCCTCTGGCGCCCGGCGGGGTCGTGCCCGACCTGCGCGAGGTCAAGGGTCAGGAAAGCGCCAAGCGCGCGCTGGAGATCGCGGCCGCTGGCGGCCACAACCTGTTGTTCATCGGCCCGCCGGGATCGGGCAAGTCGATGATGGCGCAACGCCTGCCGGGCCTGCTGCCGCCCCTGACCTCTCAGGAACTGCTGGAGACCTCGATGGTCTGGTCCATCGCCGGCCTGATCGAGCGCGGCGCCCTGACCCGCGACCGCCCCTTCCGCAGCCCCCACCATTCCGCCTCTATGGCCGCCCTGACCGGCGGGGGCCTGCGCGCCAAGCCGGGCGAGGCGTCGCTGGCGCACAATGGCGTGCTGTTTCTGGACGAACTACCTGAATATTCCGCACAGGCGCTGGATTCGCTGCGTCAGCCGCTGGAGACGGGCGAGATCGTGGTCGCCCGCGCCAACGCCCATATCCGCTATCCGGCGCGCTTCCAGCTGGTGGCGGCCATGAACCCCTGCCGCTGCGGCATGGGCGGGGCCGGACGCGGCGCCTGCGGCAAGGCTCCGCGTTGCCAGCGCGATTATCAGAACCGGATTTCCGGTCCCATGTTCGACCGCATCGACCTGACGGTGGAGACGCCGCCTGTCACCGCCGCCGACATGGCCCTGCCCCCGCCCGCCGAAGGCACGGCCGAGGCCAAAGCCCGCGTCGCCGCCGCCCGCGCCATGCAGGAGGACCGGGTCCGCACCGCCGGACTTGATCTGGCCCAGGGCCTGAACGCCCGTGCATCGGGCGACACTCTGGATCGGTTCGCCACGCCGGACGAGGCCGGGCGGATGCTGCTGATGCGGGCGGGCGAAGCGGGAGGGCTTACGGCGCGCGGCTGGACCCGCACCCTCCGGCTGGCGCGCACCATCGCCGATCTGGACGGGGCGACCGGGGTGCTGCGACGCCATATCGCCGAGGCCCTGATCTATCGTCGCAACACCGTGGGCGCAGAGGCGGATTTCGACCGTCGTGTCGCCGCCCGCGACGGTTTCGGCATACGGGACGACGAGGCGGGGCAGGCGCCCTTCCTCCGCGCCTGAGCATGGACCGACCTTGGCGATTGGGAGACAATCCTTAACCCGCAGACCCTATCTTCGCCGACCTACGGAGAGCGGCCATGACGCGACGGACAGCAGCAACGCAGATCGAGGATACAGCGGCGGACGCAGTCGATCCGGCCCAGCAATTCCTGCGCCTGATGAGCCATGAGATGCGCACGCCCCTGAACGGCGTCATCGGCATGATCAACCTGCTGCAGAACACCCCGCTGAACGGCGCCCAGCGCGCCTATGCGGAAACGGCGCGCCAATCGGCCGAACACCTGCTGGGGCTGGTCAACGACCTGCTGGACTATGCCCGGCTGGAAGCCCACGCGCTGGAGTTCGATCTGGCCCCGGTCGATCTGGAAGGGCTGGTGCGCGGCGTCGCCGAACTGCTGAGCCCGCGCGCCCATGACAAGGGTCTGGAGATCGTCTGGTCCGTCGCCGCCGACGCGCCCGACATTCTGGCTGACGAGGGGCGGCTGCGTCAGGTTCTGTTCAATCTGGCGGGCAATGCGGTCAAGTTCACCGAGACGGGCGGCGTGCGGATATCGGTTGAGCGCACGGACCTTGATCCCGAACGCCCGCACCTGGCCTTCATCGTCGACGACACCGGCCCCGGCGTGCCGCCCGAGGCGCGCGAACGCATCTTCGAGGAATTCGGCCATGCCGATTCGTCGGACGCCGTACGTCATGACGGCGCTGGCCTGGGTCTGGCGGTGGTGCGCAAACTGGCCGCCGCCATGGACGGGACCGTGCAGGTCGAGGACCGGCCCGTCGGCCCCGGCGCACGCTTCCGCTTCATTGCGCCGTTCGACGCCGTCGCTGCACCCCGCGGCGCGCCGCTTGTGGGTCAGACGGTCGCCGTGCAATCGCCCCATCCGCTTATTCTGTCCGCCGCCATCGAGCAGATCGTCGCGTCCGGGGGACAGGTCGCATCTGACGCCCCCGTCGCCCTGATCGATCATGCGGGCGCATCCGACGGTGCGCTGGCGGCCCATCCTGAGACGGGTCAGGCCATTATTCTGCTGAAACCGTCCGAGCGCGACCTGATCGCCCGCTATCGATCCGCCGGTTTTCACGGCTATCTGATCAAGCCCCTGCGCCGCGCCTCTCTGGTCGAGCGGGTTCTGGCTGCCGTCGGCGCCGTCGCCAGCGCGGCCGCGGCCCCCGTGGCGTCGCCCGAGGACGACCGCGTCGCCCCCGCCCGTTTCGCCGGAACACGGGTGCTGCTGGCCGAGGACAATCCGGTCGGCGCCCTTCTGGCCCGCACCCTGTTGCGACG
>NZ_JABAZW010000168.1:0-10397 GCF_018608325.1 Brevundimonas sp.
GCCTTTGACTGTCGGGCGATGACGGCGGACCGGCTGGATTTCGCCTCCCTGCGCGCCGACGGAACCGAAGGCCCCGCCACGCCGGACACTGCTCCCGCCTATCCCGCCGCGCCCGGAGGCGATGCGGCGGAGCTTCTGACCGTGGCCTGCGCGGCCCAACTGCCGACCGACAGCATAACGCTGAATGAGGCGATCAGCCAGGGTCAGCAGGCGCTGTCGGAATAGGCGCCTGCGGAGACGATCCGCCCTGGGGCCATTCCAGACGATCACGCGGCAGGGCCTCGCGGCAGTGATCGCGCATATAGGCCATCAGCTTCTCACGGATTTCGCAGCGCAGATCGAAGGCCACCCCGGCGGATCGCGCGCTGGCCAGACAACGTAGCTGCAGCACGCGCTCGGTGATGTCTGTCACCTGCATCACCTGAACCTCGCCGTCCCAGTGCTTCGAAGCCTGGACAATACCCTCATAGGCGACGCGCAATTGGTCGACCGGCGCCTCATAGTCCACATAGAAGAAGGCCACGCCCAGCAGGCGCGAATTCTCACGCGTCCAGTTCTGGAACGGCTTGGTGATGAAATAGGACAGAGGCAGCACCATGCGGCGCCAGTCCCACAGCTTGACCACCACATAGGTCGAGGTGATCTCCTCCACATTGCCCCACTCGCCCTCGACGATGACGGCGTCGTCGATGCGGATGGGCTGGGTCAGGGCGATCTGGATGCCCGCGACCATGTTGGTCAGGATGGGCTGCAGCGCCAGACCCGCGATGATGCCGACCACGCCCGCCGAGGCCAGCAGGCTGACGCCCCATTGGCGGAACCCGGCAATGGTCATCAGGGCCAGACCGACCGTGACGATGAACAGCACCACCTTGGCCACCCGTTGCAGGATGCGGGTCTGGGTCAGGTGTTTGCGCGCGACCAGATTGTCTTCGGTGGCGACGTTGAACCGCTTCAGGTGCATCACCGTCCACATGTCCAGCACCCCGGACGCCAGCCACCCCAGAATCAAGATCGACAGGAACAGCAGGATCGAGCGGATGTCGGCGGACGGCTCCGGGTGCATCGGCGACACCGTCACCCCGATCCCTATGCCGATGATGATGGTCAGGATGCGCAGCTTGACCCGCGCCCGTTCGACCACACCGCGCCAGAAGACATCGCGCTTGCGCACAATCCGGCGCAGGATTTCAAAAGCGATCTTGTGAACGATCCAGCCGCCGCCGACAAAAACCAGCAGGACGATCAGGATCACCGCCCATTCCGGCAACCAGTCGAACTGGTGCCAGAGGGCGCGGACTTGGCGGGTTAGGGCGATGATTTCGGGAGGCATCCCTCCCTAACGCATCACAAGCTTTACGGTTGTCGCTTCCCTGCCCATTTCATGGCGAGGTGGATCGACGCAGGGTGTCGCAAACGCTGGATCAGCGTCTGGAGGCGGCCTCAACCAGATCGGCCAGACGCTGCGCCGCATCGGGAATGGCGACCGAACGGGCACCTGCCGACATGGCCGCCAGACGCGCCGGATCCGCCAGCACGCCCTCAAGCGCCGCCGTCAGCCGCTCGACCGTCAGATCGTCTTCCAGAATGACCTCGGCTGCTCCTGCGTCGACCAGAGCCTTGGCGTTCAGGCGCTGGTGGTCGTCGGTGGCGATCTTCAGCGGGATCAGCACGGACGGCAGGGCCGCCACCGCCAGTTCGGCGCAGGTCGAGGCGCCCGAACGCCCCACCACCAGATGCGCCGCCGACAGACGCTTGGCCATGTCGCGGAAGAAGGGCGCGACCTCAGCCTCGATCCCGGCCTCGCCTTTGGGACCGGCTTCAGGCGACGGCGGATGGCCTCGGGCAGAGCCGCCAGCGCGCGGGGCGTCGTCTCCGACAGGATGCGCGCGCCCTGACTGCCGCCGGTCACCAGCACATGGATGGGTCCGTCAGCGTCCGGGGCGGCATAGGCCCGATCGAACAGGGCGCGGATGTCGGCGCGCACAGGCGAACCCACGACGTGCGACCGTCCCTGCACCTTGGCAGGCGCCCGCTCCAGCGTCGGGAAGGACGAGGCGACCTCGTTCACATAGGGGGCCAGGATACGGTTGGTGCGGCCCAGCACGGCGTTCTGCTCATGGATCACCGTCGGGCGCTGCGACGTCACCGCCGCCACCAGAGCAGGCGCCGAGGGGTAGCCGCCGAACCCCACCACGACATCGGCGCCCAGACGATCAAAGGCCGTGCGCGCCTGCATCACCCCCTTGAAGATGGCGACGCCCGCCTTGATCAGACCCAGAGGCCCCGAGCCCGTCGCGGCGTCCAGAGCCAAGCGTTCCTCGGCAGGGAAAGCGTGGGCGTACTGCTCGCCCCGATGATCGGTCGCCAGCACCACGCGCCACCCGCGCGCCGACAATTCCCGCGCCAGGGCCTCGGCCGGGAACATATGTCCGCCGGTTCCACCGGCAGCGACGACGCAGAGCTTGGACATGGGGTCTCCCGATACTGATGCCCATTTACGATGGGTCTTGGTGTCTTCCAACGGCTTTCCGGTCCTACTCCGTCATCCTCGGGCTTGACCCGACGATCGGGCTATCCGCCGCATTGCGACTGAGATGATGCACAGTACGCTCGGTGGCCGATCCTCGGGTCAAGCCCGAGGATGACGGGCGGAAATGAACTACAGCAACCGCCGCCGCGTCCCCAGGCTGGCCCCCGGCTCATACGCGCCCGGACGACGCCGCGTCAGGGCCAGCGCGAACCCCATGGTCACGCACATGGCCAGCATGGACGACCCGCCATAGCTGATGAACGGCAGGGTCATGCCCTTGGTCGGGATCAGGTTCAGGTTCACCGCCACATTGATGCAGGCCTGCAGCCCGATCAGCATGAACAGGCCAGCCGAAGCCGTCTGCTCGAACGGGTCAGTCAGCTTCATCGCCCGGCGCATCCCGCGCACCACGATGAAGGCGTAGAGGCCGATCATGATCAGGCTCAACACCAGGCCAAACTCCTCGGCGCCGACCGAATAGATGAAGTCGGTGTGCAGGTCCGGCACCCGGCGCTTCATCACGCCCTCGCCGATGCCGCGTCCGACCAGACCACCTGCGCGGATCGCCTCAGAGGCGCTGTCGATCTGGTGGGTGTCGGTCGTCTCGGGCGAGGTGAATCGGCTCAGACGGTCGCGCATGTGGCCGAACACGAAATACAGCGACACCAGTCCCGCCATGCCCGCGCTGGCCAGCACCGCCATCCATTTGAACGGCACGCCCGCCATGAAGAAGACGGCCATGAAGGTGGTGGTGATCAGCAGGGTCTGGCCAATGTCCGGCTGGATCAGCAACAGACAGACCGTCAGGGCGTAGAAACCGAACGCGATGGTCACGCCCGGCACGCCCTGCCCCTTCTGCGCCTCGGCGAACATCCAGGCGGCGAAGACGATCAGGCCGGGCTTGGCGAACTCGCTGGGTTGCAGACTGAACGGCCCCAGATTCACCCAGCGCGCAGCGCCCTTCACCGTGTCGCCAATAAACGGCAGGGCGGCCATGACGATGATGGCGCTGAACAGGGCCAGCACCGCCACCCGCCGCACGCCCCGCGGCGACATCAGCGACGTGGCCAGCATGACCGTCAGCCCCATGCCCGCAAACGCCATCATCCGCCACGAATAGTGGAAGGGGTCGGTGATCGATTCATCGGCCAGGATCGCCGCCGGGCTGGAAGCAAAGCTGAGCGCCACGCCCAGCCCCATCAGCGCCAGCGCCGCACTCAGCAAACCGCGATCCACCGTCCAGAACCACTGGGCCACATGGCTCTGGTCGTTGCGCGAGAAGGTCGGCGTATAGGGCGCGGTCATGCGGTCGCCTCCGACACGGCGCCGAGGCTCAGCGCGGCGGCGCGGAACGCCTCGCCGCGCGCCTCAAAGTCGGGATACTGGTCGAAGCTGGCGCAGGCCGGCGACAGCAGCACGATCTGCTCGCCGCCTGCCGCCTGAGCATCCGCCGTCGCAGCCGCAACCGCCGCGTCCAGCGTCTCGGACACCCCATGAGGCGTGGCGCCCAGCGTCACGGCGAAAGCGTCCGCCGCCTCGCCGATCAGATAGGCCTTGGTCACGCGGGGGAACAGGTCCGCCAGATCAGCGATCCCGCCCGCCTTGGGCACGCCGCCCGCGATCCAAAAGACACTTGGGTAGCTGGCCAGCGCCTGACGCGCGGCGTCAGCGTTGGTGGCCTTGGAATCATTGATGAACCGCACCGGGCCGATATGACCGACGGCCTCCATGCGGTGCGCCAGACCGGGGAAGGTCAGCAGGCCTTGGACCGCCGCATCATGCGACACGCCCAGCGCGCGGGCGGCGGCATAGGCGAAGGCGGCGTTCTGGGCATTGTGACGACCGGGCAGAGAACGCGCGGCCGACAGATCGGCGACCAGTTCGCCGTTGCGGGCGATCCGTCCAGCCTGCGCCTCATAGCCCTGCGCGTCGGCTGCTGACGCACGGGTGCTGATGCTGACGACATTGCGACCGGCGCTCTGCAGCGCCTCGAACGCGCCCTGCCCCCAATCCTCGTCCACACCGACCAGCGCGGTCGCCTGCGGTCCCTGCGCCGCGAATATGCGCTGCTTGGCCGCGACATAGCCCTCCATCCCGCCATGACGGTCCAGATGGTCCGGCGACACATTGGTCAGGATCGCCACATCGGGCGCGAAGCTGGTGGTCAGGTCCAACTGGTAGCTGGACACCTCGACCACATAGACGGCTTCCGGCGTCGGCTCCGGCAGGGCCAGAACCCCGATGCCGATATTGCCGCCGACATGGACCGTCAGCCCGGCCTGTTTCAGCACCCAGCCGATCAGGGCCGTGGTGGTGGACTTGCCGTTGGTGCCGGTGATGGCGACCACGCGGGGACGTTCATCCTGCGGCAGAACCGCCAGTGCGCGGGCGAACAGTTCGACATCGCCGATGACCGGCACACCCGCCTGATGGGCGCGGTCGACCGTCCAGTGCGGCTTAGGGTGGGTCAGGGGCGCGCCGGGCGAGAGGACCAGAGCGGCGAACCCGGACCAGTCAGCGACGGTCAGGTCTTCAACGTCAAAACCCTCGGCCTCGGCCTGCATCCGGCCCGACACGCCGTCGTCCCACAGGATGGGGACCGCACCCCCGGCCAACAGAGCGCGCGCCGCCGTGATCCCCGACCGTCCCAGGCCGAAGACCGCAACACGTCTGCCCTCATAGCCGGGAACGGGGATCATGGGATCAGCGCAGCTTCAACGTGGACAGACCGATCAACGCCAGCGCCCCGGCGATGATCCAGAACCGGATGACCACGGTCGATTCCGGCCAGCCCATCTTTTCGAAATGGTGGTGGATCGGCGCCATCAGGAAGATGCGCTTCTTGGTCAGTTTGAAATAGCCGACCTGAATCATGACCGAGGCGGCCTCGATCACGAACAGACCGCCGACAATGCCCAGCACCAGTTCGTGCTTGGTGGTCACGGCGATGGCGCCCAGAGCGCCGCCCAGAGCCAGCGAACCGGTGTCGCCCATGAAGATCTTGGCCGGCGGGGCGTTGTACCACAGGAAGCCCGCGCCCCCGCCGATCATGGCCGTGCAGAAGATGGCCAGTTCACCCGCGCCCGGCACGTGGTGGATCTGCAGATACTGCGAGAAGACGAAGTTGCCCGCCAGATAGGCGATCACGCCGAATGCGGCGGCAGCCATCATCACCGGCACGGTAGCCAGACCATCCAGCCCGTCCGTCAGGTTCACTGCGTTCGAGAAACCGACGATGGTGAAGGCCGCGAACGCCACATAGAACCAGCCAACGTTCAGCAGAACCGCCTTAAAGAAGGGGAAGGCGATCGAGGTCTCAAGCCCCGGCGAGGTCGGCGAATGGGTCATCCACAGCACGGTCAGCACACCCGCAACCACGGCGACGACCGTCTGGGCCAACAGCTTCTGTTTGGAGGTCAGGCCCGCCGAGGTCTGTTTCGTCACCTTGGCGTAGTCGTCGATGAAGCCCAACACGCCGAAGGCCGCCGTCACGCCCGACACGATCCAGATGTAGGGATTGCTCAGGTCCGCCCACAGGAAGACCGCCACGCCAATACCGGCCAGTATCATCAGGCCGCCCATGGTCGGGGTGCCGACCTTGGACAGGTGCGAGACCGGGCCGTCGTCGCGGATCGGCTGGCCCCTGCCCTGTTTGGTGCGGATCCAGTTGATGAACCGGCTGCCCATGGCCACCGCCACGATGGCCGCCGTGGCCAGCGCCAGCGCGCCGCGCACGGTCTGGTACTGCAGCAGGTTCAGCAGCGGATACTGGTGCGCGACGTCGGCGAAATAGAGATACAGCAGATAGAACATTCGGTTTCCCTATCGGGTCGCGCGCGGCGCGTCGTCACTCAGTTTGCTCAGAGCCTGGGCGACCAGAGACGCCTTGGACCCGTTCGATCCCTTGACCATGACAATATCGCCCGGCGCAACCAGATTGGCGGCTTCCTGCGCCAGTTCCGCGGCTGTTTCGCGCCACAGGCCGCGCCGTGAAACAGGCAGGGCGTCATACAGATGGCGCATCTCGGGTCCGGCGGCATGAACCAGATCCAGCTCCGCCGCCGCGATGGGGGCGGCCAGACCTTCGTGCAGGGCGCGGCTCTGTTCGCCCAACTCCAGCATGTCGGTCAGAACAACGACGCGACGCCCGCCCGGCGTGACCGACCGCGCGCCCAGGCTCTTGAAGCCCGCCGTCATCGACAGGGGATTGGCGTTGTAGCTTTCGTCGATCAGGGTGAACGCGCCGCCCGACAGTGCGACGACCCGCGTCTGCCCGCGTCCCGCCAGCGGCTGGAACCCGGCCAAAGCCTGAAGCCCCGTCTCCAGCGGCACATCCAGCGCATCCAGCATCAGCAGAACGCACAGGCTGTTCAGCCCCCAGTGCGCGCCCGACTGCGCCAGACGGTATTCGATCTGCTGGCCGAACAGATCCGCCGTGACCGTCGCCCCTTCGGCGTCGGGGCGGAAATCGATCAGGCGGGCGTCATGTGCGGCGTCGCTGCCGAATGTGGCCAGACGCGCGCCGACAGCCCGCGCCGCATCCGCCAGAACGCCTGCATAGCCCACATCGCCATTGATCACAGCGGTTCCGCCGGGAACCAGCCCCTGGAAGATCGAGGCCTTCTCGCGCGCCACACCCGCCTCGCCGTCGGCGAAGGCTTCGATATGGACCGGGCCGACCGTGGTGACGCAGGCCGCGTGCGGGGCCACGAACTTCGACAGGGGCGCGATTTCGCCCGGCGCATTCATGCCGATCTCGAACACGGCGCGCTCGGTCTTGACTGGCATCCGCGCCAGCGTCAGCGGCACGCCGATATGGTTGTTGTAGCTCTTGATCGAGCTGTGCGCCGGCCCCGCCAGATCAAGTCCCGCCTTGATCGCCTGGGTCACGCTGGTCTTGCCGACGCTGCCGGTGACGGCGCCGCGCTTCACATGGGGCGCCCGGTCGCGCGCGGCGACACCCAGCGCCTCCAGCCCGTGCAGCGTATCGGGAACTACGATCTGCGCCCCGCCCTCAACCGTATGTTCGACCAGTGCGGCGGCGGCCCCGGCGGCGAAGGCGCTGGCGGCGAACTCATGCCCGTCCCGCGTGCCCTTCAGGGCCAGGAACAGGTCGCCCGCAATGATCTCACGGCTGTTGTAGGTCAGCCCCGTGATCGGACGGTCGTCGCCATGCAGCACGCCGCCCGTGGCGGCGGCGACTTCGGCAGCCGTCCAGAGCGGGCGGGCGGAGATATCAGGCATTAAGGGACAGGGCCTCGGACGCGACAGTGGCGTCGTCAAAGGGATGGGTCACCCCGCCGACGATCTGACCCTGTTCATGCCCTTTTCCGGCGATGACCACCACATCCCCGTCGCCCATCATTTCAATGGCGGTTTCGATGGCCGCGCGGCGATCACCGATCTCCATGGCGTCAGGATAGCCTGCCAGAACCTGAGCACGGATCGAAGCGGGGTCTTCGGAACGCGGATTATCGTCGGTGACGATGGCGACATCGGCCAGACGGCCCGCAATTCCACCCATCAGGGGACGCTTGCCCCGGTCGCGGTCGCCGCCCGCGCCGAAGACGACAATCAGCCGTCCCGTGGCATGGGGGCGAAGGGCGTTCAGCACCGTCTCCAGGCCGTCAGGCGTGTGGGCGTAGTCGACATAGACCTCGCCCTTGGCGCCCGCTTGCCGTGCGCCGATGCGCTGCAGACGGCCCTGGGCGCCCGTCAGGTTCTCCAGCGCGCCGACGACAGCATCCGGCGCATCGCCCGCTGCGATGCACAGCCCCGCCGCCACCAGCACGTTCGACGCCTGGAACGCGCCCGCCAACGGCAGCAGAATTTCGCGCACCGAACCGCGCACATCCAGGGTCAGGCGCTGGCCCTCCGGCGTGGCCTTGCGTCCGATCAGCGTCAGGTCGCGCCCGCGCTCGCCCACGCCGAACACGCTGAGCCCCGCCATGATCGAGGCCGAGGCGAAGGCGGAATAGGCGTCGGAATCGGCGTTCAGTACCGCGGTGCGGCCGCGCGGCAGCAGGGCCTCGAACAGACGTAGCTTGGCGGTGCGATAGTTCTCCATCGTACCGTGATAATCGAGATGGTCCTGGGTCAGATTGGTGAAGCCCGCCGCCTTCAGCGCAACCCCATCCAAACGCCGCTGGTCAATGCCGTGCGACGAGGCCTCCAGCGCCAGATGGGTGACTTCCTTGCGGGCCAGTTCGGCCAGCAGACGCGCAGCCTCGGCGGCGTCGGGGCTGGTCAGGCCGGGGCCGGTCAGGGCGTAGGTCTTGTCGCCCTTCTGACCGACCACGCCCAGGGTGCCCATGCTGGCGGACTTGTGGCCGATGCCCGCCCAGATTTCGCGGCAGAAGGTGGCGACGGATGTCTTGCCGTTGGTGCCGGTTATGGCGACGCAGGTCTTGGGCTGCGCGCCATAGAAACTGCGCGCGGCGATGGCGTAGGCGCGGCGCACGTCGCCCGAGGTCACCAGAACCGGCGCCGCATTGTCCGGCGTATCACTGGGCGCCAGCACAGCCGCCGCCCCTTGCGCCAGCGCCTGCGGAATGAAGGCGCGGCCGTCCGCCGCCGATCCGGGCAGGGCCACGAACAGGGCGCCGGGCGCGACCTTGCGGCTGTCGGCGGTGACGCCGGTGATCACCGGGTCAGAGGCCACATCGCGGCGCAGAAGATCAGACAGGTGAAGCGCGCTCACAGCCCGTCCCCCGCCACGTCCTGATAGGCCGGAACCTTCTCGCCCGTCGCCGTGCGCCAGCGGTCCTCGCGACGCTCGACCCCCAGGAAGCCCGCGATCCGGTCGGCGGTGTTGCGCACCGCAGGCGCCGCCACATAGGCGCCGGTCTTGGGATAGGAGCCCGGCTCGTCGACGACGATCAGGATGGCGTAGCGTTTGGCGTTCAGCGGGCCATCGACGGGGAAGACCGCCGCGAACGAACCGACCGCGTGACCGGCTTCATAGCGCCCGTTGACCAGTTTGTTGGCTGAGCCGGTCTTGCCTCCGACCCGCAGGCCCGGCGCATCGGCGAACCCGCCCGAGCCCTTGACCACGTTGCGGCGCATCAGGTCCAGAATGGTGCGCGAGGTTTCTTCGGTGACGATCTGTGGCGTCTGGGCGCCGACCGCCCCGCCCTTGCGCAGGCTCAGCGGAACCATCCGCCCGCCATTGGTCAGGGCGACCATGGCCTGAATGACCTGGGCGGGGGTGACCATGATGCCGTAGCCGAACGACAGGGACGCCAGGGTGGAGTCATCCCAGCGGCGCGGCACGACCGGCTTGGCCGATTCCTTCAGCTCAACCGACGAGGCGCGCAGCAGGCCCAGACGGTCGAAATAGTCGCGCATCCGGTTCGCGCCCATCTGCACCGCCAGTTGCGACGTGCCGATGTTGGACGAATGCAGATAGACTTCTTCCAGCGACATCACGCGGTTCTGGGCGTGGAAGTCCTTAATGCTGCGATTACCGATCCGCAGGGCCTGAGAGGCGTCGAACTGGGTGTTCATGTCCGCCAGACCCAGGTCCAGCCCCGCCGCCACGGTGAAGGTCTTGAACACCGACCCCATTTCATAGTGGCCCGAGACCGCACGGTTCAGGGTCGCGCCGTCCGGCGCTGCATTGCGGTTCGCCTGGCTGAAGTTCGGCCAGCTGGCCATGCCCAGCACTTCGCCCGTCTGGACGTCGGTGACGATGCCGACCGCGCCCTTGGCCTGAGCCTTGATGGCGGCGGCGGCCAGTTCGTTTTCCAGCACGCCCTGAACACGCAGGTCGATGGACAGGGGGAAGCTTTCGCCCCGCTGGCCCGCCGCGCGGATTTCGTCATTGAAGGCCAGCTCGGCGCCCGAAATGCCGCGCCCGCCGGTG
>NZ_JABAZW010000168.1:10407-22299 GCF_018608325.1 Brevundimonas sp.
CAATATGAACTGCTGACGTGCCCAGCGGATAGGCGCGACGATCCTCAGCCTCGAATGACACGCCGCCCAGAGCCAGATTATGCACCGCCGCCTTATCGGCCGGGGTCAGGCCGTTCATCACGATCAGACGGCGATCACCGGCCAGCACGCGGCGCAGGCGCTCGGACGGAATGCGCGGCAGGGCGCGGCGGATCTGGCGATAGGCCAGGTCGCGGTCCCAGATCTCGTTCGGATTGATGTAGAGGCCGTAGTGGATGACGTTCGTGGCCAGCAGTTCGCCATTGCGATCCGTCAGATCGCCACGGCTAAGCGCATTCGGATTGCCCGCCGACCAGCGTCCGCCCGTATCGGCGAACAGGGCCTTGTAGGACGCGCCTGCCGCCAGACCCGCGAACACGACCGAGAAGACGATCATGATCAGGAAGATACGGACGCGCGTATCTTCTTCCGGGCGGGCGTCGGCGCGGGCGCGCTCGAACCCGTGCTCCAGACGCCAGACCAGTTCCGACACCCAGCGCCAGAAGGGCGCAAGCCGCCCCTGGACATCCAGAGACGGCGCAGGCCGTTGAGGCGGATAGCCGCGGTGGTCCTGAACGCTCATTGCGCGCCCTCCGCAACCGGTTTGGCGGGCGCCTCAGCGGGTTTGGCGGGCTCGGGCGCCAGGGCGGTCAATGTCCCCTCGCCGCCCTGCTTGTGCACATCGACCGGCCCCAGACCGGCCTGACGCGACAGGGCCTCAAGTCGTGCTGGCTGCTCCAGCCGGGCCGCCTCGGCGCGCAGCAGGCGCACACGCTGGTTGGTTTCGCGGATGTCGCGTTCCAGTTCAGCGATCTTGGCGCTCTCGCGCGCGGCCGCCGCCTTGGCGACATAGACTGACATGATCATGACGGCGACCAGCACCACGCCAATGATCTCGATCCAGCGGACGCCGCGCACCTTCCAGTCGAACAGACGCTGCAAGACGCTCTTGCGATAGGCGAAGGGACTGGTGGTCATGCCGCCCTCCCCTTGCTCGACGCCCAGGCCGGCGCATCGGTGCGGATCGCAGCGCGCAGCTTGGCCGAACGGGCGCGCGGATTGATCGAACGCTCTTCATCGCCCGCCTCGCGCGCGCCCTTGAACTGCAGGGTGAAGCTGGGCTTGCGCGGATCGACCGCCATCGGGGCGTGGCGCGAACCGGCGGGAGTGTTGCCCGTGCGCTCGGTCAGGAAGGCTTTGACGATACGGTCTTCCAGCGAATGGAAGGTGACGACGGCCAGACGCCCGCCGGGCGCCAGCGTCGCCTCGGCGGCTTCCAGCCCGCGCTCCAGTTCGCCCAGTTCATCGTTCACGGCGATGCGCAGGGCCTGAAACACCCGCGTCGCCGGATGGATCGGCGCGCCGCGACGTCCGCCCAGCGCCTTCTCGACCACTTCGGCCAGATCCAGCGTGCGGGTGAAGGGCTGTTCGACACGACGGCGCAGGATGGCGGTGGCCACCCGGCCCGACTGGCGCTCTTCGCCATACAGTTTGAAGATATGGGCCAGCGGCCCGTGATCCCAGGTGTTGACGATGTCGGCCGCGGTCGCACCCTCGTCGGACATGCGCATGTCCAGCGGCCCGTCGCGCATGAAGGAGAAGCCGCGCTCGGCCTGATCCAGTTGCATCGACGAGACGCCGATATCGAAGACGGCGCCATCCAGCTTCGCCTTGCCGCTGCCGTCAAAGGCCTCAGCCAGACCCGAGAAGGGCGTGCGCACCAGCTGGAAACGATCCGGGAAATCACCCGCGACCGAATCAGCGTGCGGCTGGACCGTCGGATCGCGATCCAGACCGATGACCTCGGCGCCGGTCGCCAGAATGGCGCGCGTATAGCCGCCCGCGCCGAATGTGGCGTCGATGACGACATCGCCGGGACCGGGCTTCAGCGCCTCGATCACCTCGGCCAACAGGACGGGGGCGTGGGGAGCGTCCGTCACGAACCGCCTCCCGCCAGCTTCATCTGCGCCGCCAGCTTCAGGGCGCCGATCTGGGCCATGCCCGCCTTGGCCAGGGCGCGCTGTTCGGCGCGACGGGCCGTCCACTTCTCACGCGACCAGATCTGGAACCGGTCGTTCAGGCCGACGATGACGACGGTGTCTTCCAGTCCCGCCTCGGCGCACAGGGCTTCCGGCAGGGTGATGCGGCCACCCGCGTCATAGGACAGGCGCACCTGCTCGCCCATGACCTGCCACTCCAGGGCCGAACGTTCTTCGGAGCCGAACGGCAGGGCCTCGATCATCTCGGCATAGACGGCGAACAGACGGTCACCGCCCGCTTCCAGACAATCGGCTTCGATGGAGGGGAAGATGAAGACGCCGCCAGCTGCGCCGTTTTCGGTCGTGCGGAAGTCGTTGGGGATCAGGAGACGACGCTTGCCGTCCAATTGTTTCTCGTAAGTCGAGAGAAACACGCCTGTCCAATCGAGCCTTTCGACCCGTCCCTAGATGCCTGACTTGCGCCCGCCGCGCAGCCTCACAGCCCCAATCATGAAAATTGGGATAGCATGGGATGAAATGGGCCTCAATGGGATTGGAGCCGACTCTTAACCATGTCTCCGGCTTGCGGCCTGGGAAACACACTCAAATACCGTGAACATAAAAAGAACATTCAAAGTATTCACAGCCTGTGCATGACTCTAATCTTGTTGACACGACAAAAGGTTAACGCGGCCAAGCCTGTGGATGCGGGCTCGCATCGGCAAACCGGGGGATAAGATCTGGCGCGGCCAGAGCGCACGAAAGAACAACAAGATCATTGCTCTATGAACGCTGTATCGACTGCTGTGGGTGCGTTTGTAAATTATGGCAAAGCTTAACGCCGGGCGCTCCAACACGCCGCAGCCGCGCCCAGCCGCACGCGGAACGCCTATCCGCCGCCGCGCGGCGCCACAGCCTGTCGAAAAAAAATGCCAGACGGCCTGTAAGCCGGGTTTTGTTCCGCTCCGAAAAGCGGCGACGATCATTCCTCTGGACCGACCATTGCTGATCGGTTCTCGCGACCTACCCGGACATCTGAGGCGGTGAGCCCCGCGAGCGAACCCGCGCGATGTCCCTATTTGGTCTTGCTCCAGGCGGGGCTTGCCATGCCGTCGACGTTGCCGCCTACGCGGTGGGCTCTTACCCCACCCTTTCACCCTTACCGGCCTCGCGAGGCCGGAGGTTTGCTTTCTGTGGCGCTATCCCTCGGGTCACCCCGGGCGGAAGTTATCCGCCGCCTTTTCACCGTGGAGCCCGGACTTTCCTCGACGGGATCAAGTCCCGCCGCGACCGCCCAGCCGTCTGGCGCGCGCTAGATGCGCGTAACCGGCGCGAAGGTCAATCCAGCACGCCCGTGACACTCTCGGCGCTGGCCAGTTGCAGCAGGCCGACCAGACGGGCGCGGGTTTCGCCGTCCGCCACGCCGTCGACGCGGTTCTGGCGCCAGTGGCGCTGGAAGGCGCGCACGGCGGCTTCGGTTTCAGCGTCATAATCGCCGCCAGGCTTGATGCCGTACCCCAGTCGATGCAGGCCAGCACGCAGCACGACAACGCCGATGCCGTCGTCGCCCTTTTGCAGCAGACCGCCCAGCGCCTTGATCCGTTCAGCCGCCGGCTCGAACCACAGCCCATGCCCCGCCTCGGCCAGACGCTTCCACGGGAACAGTTCGCCGGGGTCGTCCTTACGCTCGGGCGCCAGGTCGGAGTGACCGATGATACGGCTGTCGGAAATGGTCCAGCGTTCACGGATGTCGCCGATCAGGGCGATCAGCGCCTCGATCTGGGCGTCGGGAAAGGCGCGATAGCCGAACTCGTGTCCCGGATTGACGATCTCGATGCCGATGGAGGCGGCGTTGCAGTCATCCTGCCCCTGCCAGACGCCGCGACCGGCGTGCCATGCGCGGCGCTCTTCCGGGACCAGCCCAAAGATGCGGCCGTCTTCCTCGACCAGATAATGGGCCGAAACCTGAGCCTCGGCGTCGCACAGGCGCGCCAGCGCGGCCTCACCCGTCTGCATGCCTGTGTAGTGCAGCACCAGCATGTCCGGCGGCGCGCGGCGTTCGTTGAAGTTCGGCGACGGCGCCGCGATGATCTGAACCATCGGAAAACAGCCCTAGCGGCCGTCGCGCTCCCAGCCGTAGGCGACCCAGGTCTCGCCGACCTTGTGGGCCTCGATCACGTCAGGGTCGCTGGAGCGACGACGCTGGGTCATGTTGCGGCGCGCCTTCAGCGCCAGACCGGCCAGGAAGACAAGCACGCCTGCGAACAGAGCGATCACCGCCACCGTCACGGCGGTGAAGATCGCCAGGATCGCGCCGACGGCGACAGCCGCAGCACCTGCGACAAGGCCGAACACCCACATCACCGAGGCCACGAAACCATTGGGCCGGCGGCGTGCGGCGAAGCCGACTGTGGCGAAACGTTCAGGCTGGAACATGGATAATCCTTTCAGGCGCTCCGAAGAACGCCGAAGAGCCAATGTCGGTCCAACATGGTTTCCCGTCAATGGAAACCCGCAGAACAGGGACGCACGTGTCGTCGCACGTCCCCGTGACCGGATCAGGGCGAAGCCGACCGGTCAGAACTGCGGCTGATCAGCCAGAACCACCGCGCCCTGGCTGCGCATCCGGTCACCTTCGATGCGACGCATCACAGCCTGAGCCTGCGGATCGGCCATGACGCCGCCCAGCATGACCAGAGCCTTGGCGCCCTCAGTCTGAACGCCGAACATTTCCGAAATGGCCTCCAGCGTCGATTTCGACTTGGGGAAGTGTTTGAAGCGCACGGATTCATTCGCCGGGATTTTGGCCAGATCCTTGGCCTTGGCCACGGCTTCGGTCAGGCCACCCAGTTGGTCGACCAGACCCAGAGGCAGGGCCTGAGCCCCAGTCCAGACGCGGCCCTTGGCGATTTCACGCACCCGGTCGGGCGACAGTTTGCGGCCCGTTGCGACGCGCTGGATGAAGTCGTCATAGATCCGGTCCATCGAGGCCGAGAAGGCCGCGCGCTGTTGCGGCGTGAAGGTCTGGGTCGGAGAGAAGGCGTCGGCGTATTCGCCGCCGACCGACAACTGCCGCATGTCCACGCCGAACCGCCCCAGAGCATCCGCCAGCACGAACTTGCCGCCGAACACGCCAATGGAGCCAGTCAGGGTCGTGGGCTGGGCCACGATCCAGTCGGCCTCTGAACTGATCCAGTAGCCGCCAGACGCTGCATAGGCGCCCATGGACACGACCACCGGCTTGCCCGCCGCTCGCGCCGCCCGCACCGCAGCCAGAATCTGTTCCGAAGCATCCGGCGAACCGCCCGGCGAGGAGACGCGGAAGACGATGGCCTTCACATCCTTGTCCTCGATGGCGTCGTAGATGGCCTTGGCCGTATCATCCGAACGGATGGAGGAACCGCCGCCGAAGCCGCCGCCGGAACCACCGCGCCCGGTCACGATCGCCCCCTCGCCGCCGACAATGGCGATGGCGTTCTTGCCCGAGCCGCTGCGATCGCCCTTGTCGGAGGCGTATTTGTTGAAGGGAATGATCTCGGCGCCCTTGCCAGCGCGCTGCTTGATCGCGGCCTCAGCCTCCTCGGCCTGACCGATCTTGTCGATCAGCTTGTGCTCAAGCGCTTGTTGGGCCGTATAGGGGCCGCCTTCGATAGTGGCCTTCAGGGCGTCCGCCGTGGTCTTGCGGTCCTGCGCTGCGGCTTCCAGCGCCGAGCCGTACATCGCGTTCATCCAGGCCGTCATCGCCTCACGGTGCGGACCGGTGTAGTCGCTCTGGGTGTATTCGTTGACGGCGTTTTTGTATTCGTAACGCTGCTCAAAATCGGCCTTCACGCCGTATTTGGCGAAGGCCCGCCCCAGGAACATGCTGTCCGCCGAGAAGCCCGTCGCCTGGAAGCTCGAGGTGTTCTGCATCCACAGCTCATCCGCCGACGTCCCGACCATATAGGTGGACATGACCGCCCCTGCGGGGGCGAAGCCCTGGCTGTGCGCGATGACCGGCTTGCCCGACTTGCGGAAGCGGTGGATCGCCTGACGCAGTTCGTCCGCCGTCGCGGGTGTCATCCCGGCTTCCGGCAAGCGGATCAGCAGGCCCTTCACGCTGCGGTCCGTTTCAGCCTGAGCCAGGACATCGACCACCTGGACCGCCGACAGGCCAGAGCCGCTGAAGGCCGCGAACGGATTGGTCGACGGCTGGTCTGACACGCCCGCGCGCAGATCCAGCTCCAGCACCGCCGCCGCAGGCGTTGTGGGCTTGGACGAGCTTGCCACCGCCATCGTCAACAGAACCACCGGCACGACGACCAGGAAGAGAATCAGCCCGGTGAAGACGCCGAGAACCGTCAGGAAGAACTGTTTCATGAAGAAAGGCAGGCTCGCGCAGGTCGGAAGCGACCGAGCGTCCAACATAGTGGGACGAAAGCTGCGGTCAAATGAACGTCAGGCAATCTGCGTGCAGACTTCGCAACCACGGCGCCGTTCTCGCTGCATCGCAACGAGACGATTGATGACCGCCCTCGAAATCCTTATATCAGCCGCCTGCGAGCGGGGGCCTATCGCCCCGCGTGTATTCGGAGACCGCGCCCATGCTGGTCACCCTGATGAAGTCCAAGCTGCACCGCGCGACGGTGACCCAGGCCGATCTGGACTATGAAGGCTCCATCGCCATCGACATGGACCTGCTGGATGCTGCGGGCATCTATGCGAACGAACAGGTCGATGTGCTGAACATCACCAATGGCGCACGTTTCACCACCTACGCCATCCAGGCTCCGCGCGGATCCAAGGTCATCGGCGTCAATGGCGCCGCCGCCCGTCTGGTGCAGAAGAACGACAAGGTGATCGTGGTCACCTATGGTCAGCTTCCTGACGCCGAGGCCCGCCAGTGGACGCCCAACGTCGTGCTGCTGGACGACGACAACAACATCAAACGCTCGGCCTGATCGGGCCGCAACCTGCCAGAATCAAAAAGGCCCGCCGGTGACGGCGGGCCTTTCTTCTTGGGCGATCTGACGATCAGCGGACGATGTCGTACACGCCGTTGATGTCGATCCGCACCGTCAGCTCACCAGCCGAGACGGGCGTGGAATCCGCCATGGCCGCACGGGCGAACATGGGCGCAGGCATCATCGGCTGAGGCGAATAACCGCCGCCCTCGTTCAGCGAGCGGATGCCGCCCAGTTGCACGCCCAGAGCCTGGGCATACAGTTGCGCCTTGGACTGCAGGGCGCGCACGGCCAACTGGCGGGCCTGGTTCTCGGCAGCAGACGCATCCTTCAGGCCAAAGCTGATGCCGTCGACCTGATTGACGCCAGCCGCGACCACAGCGTCCGCCGTCGTGCCGACCTTGTTCAGGTCATTGATGGTCACCGTCACGCGGTTGATCGCCTGATAGCCGCGCAGCTTGGGCGGTTCGTTCTGCACATAGTCGTACTGGGCCTGGACGTTCAGGCCCGAGGTCTGAATGTCACGCTCGGCGATGCCCGCACGGCGCAGGGCCGCCATGACCTGGGTCATCTGCGTGGCGTTGTCGCGCAGGGCGGCGGCGGCCGTCGTGGCCTCGGTCTGAACGCCGAAGGTGATGGTCGCCACATCCGGCTTGATCTTCACTTCGCCATAGGCCGACAGATTCAGGGCGGGTGCGGCTTGCACGGTCTGGACTCCGGTTTGAACGGTCTGCGCCATGGTCGGCGATGCGGCGGCGGCCAGTGCGACGGTTGCGGCCATTGCGCCGCCCATAGCCAGGGCCTTGAACGTGCGGGTCATGTGATCATTCTCTCCGTGGGGCGATCCCGGTTGACGAGGTCGTCATCCGTTATGGCGACAACCTTCGCCTTTCCAGCCTGAATGTACGCCAACGCCCGATTGGCAGATTTCGTTCATCTTCATGACATCGCGGAAAGATACGCCTTGGCCACACACCGTCTTGGCAAGCTACGCCTGCCCCTGCTAGGCGAGATGTCCCGCGACGCACATCGCCCGGCGGGCCTGTAGCTCAATGGTTAGAGCCGACCGCTCATAACGGTCTGGTTGGGGGTTCGAGTCCCTCCGGGCCTACCACTTTTTACGATCCGCTTCCCGGCAGGAAGGGCGCGGCGCTCGGTTTCCTGGGATTGGAACAGAATGAACGTCGCAGTCACTGCTGGAAGCAACGCCGCGATAACCGCCGCCCTGATCCGCAAAAAAACGTTGCAGCATTTCGAAAAGGCAGGGGCCTTCAGCGCCGAAACTGCTGTCCCGCTGCCGCCAAAGCCTTCGCGGCACATGGTCAACGCCCTGATCAAGCAGAAGGTGATCGTGCCTGCTGGGGACGGCCTGTTTTATCTGGATGTGACCGCCAATGAGCGGGCGCTTCGTCAACAGTTGAAGGCCGGGATGGTCGCGGTTCTGCTGCTGGCGGCAGCGGCTCTGGCGGTCGTCGCTTTGGTCTTGCTGTTCAAGAACGGCGGATAACGTTCAGGACAAGCGCGGCATTCTGGCGACAGGTCCGGGCCTGTCCGCGGGTGGCGATGCGTGCAGTTCGCCGATCACATAAAAGCCCCGGTTCGCCAGTTCGGCGGCCAGTTGCACCAGATCGACCTTTTCGGATGTATCGGCTTGATGTCTGCGGTCAGGTTTCATCTGCCTGTCCTCCCGAAGATCAACGCCTGGCGGCGGTTTGGGTGGCTTCACATCCGCGCGACTGACAAAGGGCGTCGGGTCCCGGCCTCAGCCCTCGCATCAGGCGCGCCAGCACCCTATATCGCCGCGCGTTGAAGGAGATTTCTGATGGCCTATGTCGCCCGCGACGACCGCCCCGCCGACAAGGCCGCCCGCTATGCCGAGGTCGAGGCCGAGATTCTGGCTGTGCTGGATGGCGAGCCGAATGTGACGGCGCGGATGGCCACGGTGTCGTCCATGCTGGCGGACGCGTTTGAGCACTTCTTCTGGACCGGCTTCTACGTGGTCGACCCCGACAAGGCGGATGAACTGGTGGTCGGCCCCTATCAGGGCACGCTGGGTTGCCTGCGGATCGCCTTTGGGCGTGGCGTGTGCGGCACAGCGGCGGCGACGCAAACGACCCAGATCGTTGAGGACGTCCACGCCTTCCCCGGCCATATCGCCTGCGACAGCCGCTCCGAGAGCGAGATCGTCGTGCCGGTGCTGAATGCATCCGGCGCCCTGATCGCCGTGTTCGACGTGGACGCCACGTCAAAGGCCGCCTTCGACGCCCAGGACCAGGCCGCGCTGGAACGTCTCATGTCACGGGTCTTCGCCGCCGGCTGATCCGCCTCTATGGTCGTCCGATGATGGAGAACGAAATGTCGGAACGGGTGATCGCGATCACGGGCGGCCACGGCGCCCTGGGCCATGCCGTTTTGTCGGCGGCGCGCAACACCGGGCTGAAGATCGCCGTCATCGACCACGCCATGGGCAATCCCGTTCCGCAGGGCGTGCTGGCTTTAGGCGGGGTGGACCTGACCGATCCGAAACAGGCCGAGGGCGCCATCACGGGCGTGATCAGCCGCTTCGGACGGCTGGACGTACTGTTGAACATCGCAGGCGGCTTCGTCTGGCAGACCGTCGATGACACCGCGTCGGCCTGGGACCGGATGCATGCGCTGAACGTCTCCACCGCCCTGAACGCCAGCCGCGCCGCCCTGCCCTATCTGAAGGCGTCGGACGAAGGCCGGATCGTCAACATCGGATCGGCGGCGGCGCTGAAGCCCGGCGCGGGCATGGGGGCCTATGGCGCGGCCAAGGCCGGGGTTCACGCCCTGACGCAGGCGCTGGCCGAAGAGCTGAAGTCCACCCGCGTCACCGTCAACGCCGTCCTGCCTTCGATCATCGACACGCCCGCCAATCGCAAGGACATGCCGAGCGCCGATCCCGCCGCATGGGTCGCGCCTGCCGATCTGGCGGCGGTGATCCTGTTCCTGGCCTCGCCCGAGAGCCGGGCCATGACCGGCGCCTTGGTGCCTGTGACGGGGCGGGTCTGATGCGCGCCGACCGCGTCCGCAGCGTCCTGTACCTGCCCGCCTCCAACGCCCGCGCGATCGAAAAGGCCCGCACCCTGAACTGCGACGTCGCCATTCTGGATCTTGAAGACGCCGTCGCGCCCGAGGCCAAGGCCGAGGCCCGCGCCGCCGCTGTCGCCGCCGTTCAGTCAGGCGGCTTCGGCCCCCGTCTGGGCGTGCGGATCAATGGTCTGGACACGCCCTGGGGGCTGGATGATCTGGCGGCGCTGAAGGCGGCGGGCGCCTCCCTGATCGTCGCGCCCAAGGTCGAAACGCCCGAGACCGTCCACGCCATCACCGCCCAGATCGCCAAGGGCGCCGCCCTGTGGGCCATGATCGAAACGCCGCGCGCCCTGCTGTCCCTGACCGACATCGCCGGGGCGGGTGGCGCCCTGGATGGGTTGATGCTGGGGGTCAATGATCTGGCCAAGGCGCTGGGGACCGGCCCGTCGCCGGATCGGGAGCCGTTCAAGCCGTGGCTGGCCCTACTGGTCTGCGCCGCGCGCACCCACAATCTTCTGGCCATCGACGGGGTGTTCAACCGCATCGACGATGCAGACGGCTTTGCCGCCGAGGCCGCGCAAGGCCGCCTGTACGGGTTCGACGGCAAGAGCCTGATCCACCCGTCACAGATCGCCCCGGCCAACACCGCCTTCTCGCCTTCCGAGGCCGAGATCGAGCAGGCTCGCGCCGTCATCGCCGCCTTCGCCGCGCCAGAAGCCGAAGGACTGGGCGCCATTCGCGTCAACGGCGCCATGGCGGAACGGCTGCATCTGGAACAGGCGCAGGCCCTGCTGGCGCGAGCAGACTGAAGCCCCTAGCCGCTTTTCGCCAACAGGCCTAAAGCTGGTCGTCCACCACGTCGGATCGTCCTTGCCCGCAACCCCTGAAAACTCCGCCAAGACCCCCGCATGGGTCTGCGCACCCGGCGTGCTGAAGGTTCCCTTCCTCAGCACCTTCCTGCCCGACTATGAACTGAAGGCCCTGCCGACGAACGATATCGGCGCGATCCTCGGCTGGGGCATGAAACCCACCGCCGCTGCGGGGCGCCGCAAGGCGCAGAAGGCGGGGCTGAACTATGTGGCGCTGGAGGACGGCTTCCTGCGGTCTGTCGGCATCGGCGAGGCGGGCGCGGCCAGCCTCAGTCTGATCGTCGATGATCTGGGCGTCTATTACGACGCGACCCGGCCCAGCCGTCTGGAACAACTGATCCAGACCGCCGGCGACTGGTGCGATGCGGCCATGACCGCCCGCGCCCGTACCCTGATCGACCGGATCACGGCCTCGCGCCTGTCCAAGACCAATATGGGCGGGCCGCTGGACCCCGGCCTGCTGAAACCCGGTCGCCGCGTGCTGATCGTGGACCAGACGTTCGGCGACGCCTCGATCAGCTATGGCCTCGCCTCGCCCCAGAGCTTCGCCGACATGGTCGCCGCCGCACGCCGTGACGAGCCGGACGCCCAACTGATCCTGAAACGCCACCCCGCCGTGGCGGCGGGCCGGAAACAGGGCTGCGTCACCGACCTGAACGGCCTGACGCTGATCGACACGGATGTGCGGCCCGCCGACCTGCTGGACGCCGTGGACGCCGTCTATTGCGTGACCTCGGCGCTGGGGTTCGAGGCCCTGCTGCGCGGCCTGCCCGTTCGGTGCTTCGGCGCGCCCTTCTATTCCGGATGGGGCCTGACGACGGATGCAGTCGATACGGGCCGTCGCGGCGTCGCGCGCAGCATCGAACAGATCGCCGCCGCCGCCCTGATCGCCTACACCCGCTATGTCGACCCGGTGACGGGCCAGCGCTGCGAGGCGGAACAGGCGCTGGACCGGCTGATCGCCTTGCGTGACCGGGCCGACCGGCTGGCCGGGTCATGGGCCGCTGTCGGCTTCGCCCCCGCCAAGCG
>NZ_JABAZW010000180.1:0-13942 GCF_018608325.1 Brevundimonas sp.
TGTAGGGCACGCCCTGCGGCGGCACGGAGGCGACGGTGCCTTCCATGATCTTCAGCAGAGCCTGCTGCACGCCCTCACCCGAGACGTCACGGGTGATCGAGGGGTTGTCGGACTTGCGCGAAATCTTGTCGATTTCGTCGATGTAGACGATGCCGCGCTGAGCCCGTTCGACGTTGTAGTCGGACGCCTGCAGCAGCTTCAGGATGATGTTCTCGACGTCTTCGCCCACATAACCGGCTTCGGTCAGGGTCGTGGCGTCGGCCATTGTGAAGGGCACGTCGATGATGCGCGCCAGCGTCTGGGCCAGCAGCGTCTTGCCCGAGCCGGTCGGCCCGATCAGCATGATGTTCGACTTGGCCAGTTCGACGTCGTTGTTCTTCGTCGCGTGGTTCAGGCGCTTGTAGTGGTTATGGACGGCGACCGAGAGCACCTTCTTGGCGTGCGACTGGCCGATGACGTAGTCGTCCAGGACGTCGCGAATCTCCTTCGGCGTCGGAACGCCGTCGGTCGTCTTCTTGAAGCCGATCTTGTGCTCTTCGCGGATGATGTCCATGCAGAGTTCAACGCATTCATCACAGATGAACACGGTCGGGCCTGCGATGAGTTTACGCACCTCATGCTGGCTCTTTCCGCAGAACGAGCAGTAGAGAGTGCTTTTGGCGTCAGAGCCGGCTGCTTTGGTCATAGACCCTTATCTCACTCCCGCGGTGCGGACCAAAATGGCCCGAAACGCGCTTCCCTCACATTGATTCCAGCACTCTGGACGCGAAGGTCTTCAAAAAATGACAATCACCCATCCATCGTTCCGCGACAACCCCGAAGGCAGGAGGGAAATGTTGCAGCGCGTGGATCGTTCAGTCTCGTTGGGGATCAAGGCGAATGTCTGACATGGGCAGTGTGCAAGATTTTCGCCAGTCCGTCGCCGAAGGCCAGCCGATTGTCGCCTTCGATTTCGATGGCACCCTGACGATTCGCGACAGTTTCACCGAATTCCTGCGCTGGCGGGCGGGTCCGGGGGCCTGGATGCTGGGGCTGGTCAAGCTGGCGCCCGCCGTGGCCGCCTATGCGCGCGATCGCGACCGGGGACGGATCAAGGCCGCCTCGGTGCGCGAGTTTTTGCTGGGCGTGGACCGCGCCACGCTGGAGGCCGACGCGGCCCGCTTCGCCGACCATATCTGGCCCCGCTTCATGCGGCCGGATGCAATAAAGACGTGGAATGAGTGGGGCGAACGCGGCGCCCATCGCGTGATCGTGACCGCCTCCCCCACCTCGACCGTCGCCCCCTTCGCACGAAAACTAGGGGCCGACGCGCTATTGGGCACCGAGTTCGTGTTCGACGCCGACAACCGGATCACGGGCGAATTCGCAGGACCGAACTGCCGCGCCGAGGAGAAGGTGCGCCGCCTGAAGGCCGCCTATGGACAGGACATGGTGCTGACCGCCGCCTATGGCGACACCTCGGGCGATACCGAGATGCTGGCAATGGCGCAGGAGCCGGGCTTCAGGGTCTTCACCCAGAAGCCCTGAGCCGGTCAGCGGCCGATCATGCCATCGGTGACGCCGTCCTTCCAGACGAATCGGTGGACCAGGACCATCAGGATGTGACCGGCGATGGCGGCAAGCAGAACCCAGGCGAGCAGGCCATGCGCCGCGTTCGCCGGGGCCGTCATCCAGTCGGTCTTGACGCCCTGCCCCGCCATCAACTCCAGGCCGAAGAACTCCAGCGCGCGACCAGAGCCGATCTGACGCAACAGGGCCAGGCTGGGCACGACCAGCATCAGCCCATAGAGAACCAGATGGCCGACAAGGGCCGCCAATCCCCAGAAGCCGGGCTGATGCGGGGGCCGAAGCTTCAGATTGGCCAGCCCCCAGACGGCGCGGATCAGCAGAAGCGCTAGCAGCAGCAACCCAATGTCCTTATGGGTGCCGACCCAGAAGGCGGTGATCGGCGCGCGCCCGACGATCAGCTTCACCGCCATTCCTGTGAACTGCCAGACCAGCAACCCGGCCATCAGCCAGTGCAGGGCGCGCGTGACCAGCCCATAGCGAAAACCGTCGTCTGCCCAGCGCATGCATCCCCCAAAGGCGTCCCGAATTGGGTCGTTCAACACGATGAGAGGCGGAATCCGTCGCCGGATCCGCCTCGCAAATTGTCGCAGGTTGGGTTTCGGAGCGCCTATCGGCCGTCGGCATCCACGTCGAACACGACGGGCTTGCCCCGCGAGGCCGGGTTCCAGCCCGCCTCCATGGCCGAGGTGACGGCGTTGCGGACGGCGTCCACATTGACCCGCTGCTTCTCCACGTCCGGACGGCCATTGGCGCGCAGGGGCATGGGGAACTGGACGATAGCTTCGCGCTTGTAGTCCTGATGGCGCAGGGACACGGCCATGCCGTCCCAGGCGCCGCCGCCCTTGGGCTGGGGCTGGCGGCGAAGCTCCCACTCGTAGTTTTCGCCATCGACTTCGACGACGCCGCTCTGATCTCTCGTGAACTGCATGGCCGCCTGATAGCACACAAAGAAAAAGGCGCACCGGGCATGGTGCGCCTTTTCCGTTCAATGATTGAACCGGATCAGTTTCCGGGCGTCTTCACGCCGTCGGCGTCAGCCTGTTCGCGGCGATCATAGACGTGATCGACAATACCCCAGGCCTTGGCTTCGTCAGCCGACATGAAGTGGTCGCGGTCCAGCGTCTTTTCGACTTCCTCATAGGTCCGGCCCGTATGGTGGACATAGATCTCGTTGAGGCGCTTCTTGGTGTAGCGGATGTCGGCGGCGTGCAGTTCGATGTCCGACGCCTGACCACGGAAACCGCCCGAGGGCTGGTGCACCATGACGCGGGCGTTCGGCAGGGCGATGCGCTGACCCGCAGCGCCAGCCGTCAGAATCAGCGAGCCGGCCGAGGCGGCCATGCCCATGACCACGGTCGAAACCGGGCTCTTGATGTATTGCATGGTGTCATAGATCGCGAGCGCCGAGGTCACCTGACCGCCGGGGCTGTTGATGTACATGCTGATTTCCTTCTTCGGGTTCTCCGATTCCAGGAACAGCAGCTGGGCGCAGATCAGCGACGCCATGCCGTCCTCGAACGGGCCGGTGAGGAAGATGATCCGCTCACGCAGCAGGCGCGAGAAGATGTCGAAGGAGCGCTCGCCGCGGCTGGATTGCTCCACCACCATCGGCACCAGGTTCATATTCATCAGTTCGATCGGATCGCGCATATGGTCTCTCGAGTGCGTGGAGGCGTTTGAGTCGCGGCCTCTTCAACCCAGCATATCGCGTCCGCCCCGGTCTGGCGCAAGGCGCATAAGCTGGAACAGTCAGCCTAGCGCCCGTTTCGTTGACGAATGACTTCTTCCGCGATGCCGCGCGCCTGCTGACGAACATTGGGGCGGTTTGGCACGGCCTTGTAAAGACCGGCCAGATAGTCGCGATCCCATTGGCTGAGTTCGGTGATGTTTTCAGGATTGGCGAACAGATTGAGGATTGTATCCTGCCCGCTCGTGTCACCGTCTGGGTTGACCTGAGCCAGGGCGACAAACGCTACATAATCGCTGAGAGCGCTCATGCGGATGTTCGCCGTTTTGCTGAAATCGACTATGATGACGATGCGGGCCAGATCATCACGCACATTGGTGCGCAGGCGCGAAGCGTCACGTACCGTATTAGTTGGGTAGTCTTCTCCATCCAGGTGGACCGCCAATTCGCCCGTATCGATGTTGACGGGCAAGCTGACATGCCACCAGCGCACCGGGACTTCCCCTTCCTGAAAACGCCGCAATGCGGCAGACCCACGATCTGTCGCACTGCGCGACGGCCTGAAACCACGCGGATCGCTCTGAACAAGGGTTTTGGCGCTTTCAGCACCATTCTCTGACCCGACGATCATAACGTCGGCCTTGCAGCCGGGGCCCGCCACATCCCCGCCAGCTTCAATGATCCTCGACGCGACGCGATCAATCACCGCCTGAGCATACTGCGGCGACAGATAGGCGGTTGCGACACAGACCGGCTTGTTCCAACGCGCCAACGGGCGGCCAGGCGCAGGCGCCATATTGGTTTCGATGAAGGCGTCGACGCGCTCACGAACCTGCGCGGCGCGCATGCGCGCCACGACTTCCACATCCTCGACCTGGCTTGGCGCAACCGTTGATGCTGGGGCCTGGGACTGAACCGGCGCCTGCGCCTGCGCCTGAGACGTAGTCAAACCAGCGGACAGCGCCAACATCGCCCAAAACGCCATAACCATCTCCCAAAGAAAAAAGGGCCCGCGACTGCGGACCCTTTTCATTTGCCTAAAAAGTACAACGACGGACAGTTACCTATCCGTAAGATGGCTTAAATCACGCCTCTTCGTCGTCTTCCTTCAGAAGCTCTTCCTTGGTGATCGGCTTGTCGGTGACGTCGGCGACGCCGACGATCAGGTCGACGACCTTCTCTTCGTAGATCGGCGCGCGCATCTGGGCGGCGGCGTTCGGGTTCTGGCGGTAGAAGTTCAGGACGGCCTGTTCCTGACCCGGATAGTTGCGGGCTTCCTGCAGGATGGCGGCGTTCAGTTCCTGGTCGGTGACCTGAACGTTGTTGGCGCGGCCGATTTCAGCCAGCACCAGGCCCAGACGGACGCGGCGCTCGGCGATCTTCTTGTACTCGGCCTTCAGGTCTTCGTCGGACTTGGCGGCGTCTTCTTCCGGCAGACGGCCAGCGGCCTTGTCGGCCTCAACCTGTTGCCAGATGCCGTCGAATTCGGCTTCCACCATCTTCGGCGGCAGCGGGAAGTCGTGGGCTTCGTCCAGTTGGTCCAGCAGGGCGCGCTTGAGCTTGAAGCGGGCGGCGCCGGCGTATTGCTGGTTCAGGTTCTGGCTCAGCAGTTCCTTCAGCTTGTCCAGCGATTCTAGACCGATGCGGGTTGCGAACTCGTCGTCGATCTTGGCTTCAGCTTCAGCCTTGATCGCCTTCACGGTGATGTCGAAGGTGGCCAGTTTGCCGGCCAGATGAGCGGCCTGATAGTTCTCGGGGAAGGTGACCTCGATGGTCTTTTCTTCGCCGACCTTGGCGCCCGTCAGCTGCTCTTCGAAGCCGGGGATGAAGCGGCCCGAGCCGATGACCAGATCAGCATCTTCAGCAGCGCCGCCTTCGAAAGGCTCGCCGTCCAGCTTGCCCAGGAAGTCGATCGTCAGCTGGTCGCCTTCGGCGGCCTTGACGGTCTTGCCCTTCTTGTCTTCGTAGGTCTTGGCCTGACCGGCCAGTTCCGTCAGGGCTTCGTCCAGATCGGCGTCCGACGCTTCATAGGTCGGGCGTTCCAGCTTCAGCGTCTTGGGATCGACCGGGGTGAAGTCCGGCATGATTTCCAGCGACATTTCATAGGCCAGGTCTTCCTGACCGGCGATGACCTTGTCCATGTCGGACGTCAGCTTCATCTCGGCAGGCGCAGCCGGACGGATCTTGGCTTCGTCCAGGGCCTTCTGGCTGGTTTCGTTCAGCTCGGCGTTGATGATTTCGCCCATGAACTCACGGCCGAAGGTCTTCTTGACGTGTGCGACCGGCACCTTGCCCGGACGGAAGCCCTTCAGCTTCACTTGCGGGGCGACTTCCTTGACGCGGGCTTCGAGCTTCTCGTTCAGCTCCGCGACTGGGATGGTCACCGCGATCACGCGGCTGAGGCCTTCGTTCGACTTTTCGACGACTTGCATGGTCGGGATTCTGACGCTCTGTGGCGCGTGAACCTGAAAGGGTCCGGCGCGGAATGGATAAAGCAAGAAGGCCGCCCGCGCCCAGGTCGTGGGCAGGAGCGGCACCTCGAAGCCCGCCCTTATGTCGAGAAGGGTCGAAAAGGTCAACGCGGGCGTGGCCAATCGATGGTTTCAAGCCCCGCTCAGGCTCGCTATCTAGGTGAAATGAGCCAGTCAGCCTCCCCTATCGGCGTCTTCGTCACGCCCGTTACGCCGCTTCAGCAGAACTGCACGACCGTCTGGTGCACCGCCACGAACAAGGCGGCGGTGATTGATCCGGGCGGTTCGGTGGATGCGATTCTGGCCGAGGTTGAGCGACGCGGCCTGACGCTGGACCAGATCTGGATCACCCACGGCCATCTGGATCACGCAGGCGGCGCGGCGGAAATGCAGGAGAAGTCCGGCGTTCAGATCACTGGCCCGCAAAAAGCCGACCAGTTCTGGATCGACCGAATCGTCGAGAGCGGCCGGATGTACGGTCTGCCCGACGCGCGCCCCTTCACCCCCGACCGCTGGCTGGAGGACGGCGACTCCGTGTCGCTGGGCGAGACAACCTGGGAAGTGCGGCATTGTCCGGGCCACACGCCGGGCCATGTGATCTTTTTCAACCGGGCGGCGCGGTTCGCCCAGGTCGGGGATGTGCTGTTCCAGGGATCGGTCGGACGCACCGACTTCCCGATGAGCGATCCGCCCGCCCTGATCCGCGCCATTGTCGAAAAGCTGTGGCCGCTAGGTGACGACGTGACCTTTGTGCCGGGACACGGACCGATCTCGACCTTTGGGCAGGAACGGCGGACCAACCCCTATGTGTCCGACGCCGCCCTGCAACGGGCGCCGATCCAGCGCCCGGCGTCGGGTCCGGCCTAACGGCTCAGCAAGAGCCCGATGATGACGCCGATGCCGGCGGCATAGAGGACGGACTTGATCGGGGCGTCACGGATGGCGCCGACCGCGTCCTCGGCCCGCTCGACCGCCTTGTCGCGCACATGGCCGACATCTTCGCGCACGGCCTGACGCACGGATGAGACGGTGCGATGCGCGCCATCCTTGGCGCTGGCGATGATGTCGTCGGCCTGACGGTTCAGTTTGTGCGCCAGGTCGTCGCCCTCTGCGACGATGTCATCGACGGTCGAGGATGAAACGGGGGTCTTGGCCATGATCTTCTCCTGGTTCGCCCGATCAACCCAGGGCGCACCGCGAAGGTTCCCCGAAAGATCGGACTGAACGTCGCGCAGACGGACGCGTTCTTCTCAGCAGAAGGAGAAGTCCCATGACTGACGCCCCCCCCGAAATCCAACCCGACATGCCCGAGCCCGAGATCCAGCCCGACATCCAGCCTGACCCCGATCCGGCGCCGGAAATCGACCCTTCAAGCGCGCCGGATGAGCTACCGCCATTAACACCCGGCGAAATCACAAGGTGAGGCGCACCGCTTTCCCGCACCGCCAAGTTCACGTCGGACAGTCCTCAGACCTCGGAAAGTAAAAACGCTGTTCGATACGGAACCGTCACCGCTGCACCGGGTTGTTTGGGCAAGCGGAACGGCAACACCTGAAAGGACTCCAAATGGAAAGCCAGCCCACTCGACCCTCCGGCGTTTCCAAAAGAGGATTCGCCTCTATGGATCCCGAACGCCAACGTGAAATCGCCCGTAAGGGTGGAGCAAGTGTGCCCAGCGAGAAGCGTAGTTTCTCTCAGGACCGCAGTCTTGCGGCGCAGGCCGGAAGAAAAGGCGGCGAGGCATCGCACGGCGCCAAGAAGGATGATCAACCCGAATAGGGCGATCATTGTAAAAGCACGATAAAGGGCGGCGAACTGGAAGGTTCGCCGCCCTTTTCTTTTACCGATCAGACGCCGGGACCAGTCGCCAGATCAGGCTCCAAGCACCGCCAGGGCGACGCTGGGCGCTGGCGACACGTCAAAATGGACCAGCCGCCAGCCGGATGCGGCGGCCATGGCGGCGACCGAGCCTTGCGTGAACTTGCGCGAGCTTTCGGTATGGATGGTTTCGCCCGCGGCGAAGTCGAAATCCCGATCGCCGATGTGGACCGTCATCGATTCGAGGGCCTGGAGGTGCATCTCCATCTGCGCCCTGTCGCTGTTCCAGACAGCGCGGTGAGCAAAGGCCTTCACGTCGAAATCGGCATCCAGTTCCGCATTGGCGCGGACCAGAAGATTGCGATTGAAGGCGGCGGTGACGCCCTGAGCATCGTCATAGGCGGCGACCAGGATTTCGGCCTCCTTGACAAGATCGACGCCGAGGATGAACAGCGCCCCCTCCCCCAGCATCCGACGCGCGGCGGTCAGGAAACGTTCGGCGTCCGCAGGCTGCAGATTGCCGATCGTCGATCCGGGGAAGAAACCGATGCGTCGCCCCTGCGGCAGATCGTCCGGCAAGGGCGCCAGATGCTCGAAATCCCCCAGCACCGGGCGGACGCGCAGGTTCGGATAATCGGTCTTCAGCCGCGCCACGGCGTCCAGCAGGGCCGCCTCGCTGATGTCCAGCGGGACATAGGCGCCCAGGTCCGGCGCGGCGTCCAGCAGGATGCGGGTCTTCTCGCTGGCGCCCGATCCGAACTCGACCAGCACGGCGTCCGGTCCGAAATCGGCAGTCAGGGCAGCGGCGCGGTCACGCAGCAGGGCCATCTCCTGCCGGGTCGGGTAGTATTCCGGCAGGGCGGTGATCACCTCGAACAGCCGCGAACCCTCGGCGTCATAGAACCATTTGGGCGGCACAGCCTTCTGGCCCTGCGACAGGCCCTCGACCAGATCATGCCGGAAGGCGGCGGTCTGGGCGTCTTCGGTCCGGGCGTCTTCAGTCTCGGTTCGACCCGCGCGCGGCGCATCTTCAGCCAGTCTCAGGCCCATGAACGCCCACCTCTGTTGGGGGTAATAGAAGTTGCGATAGGTCGGGCGCGCATGGCCCGGAGGCGTGGCGAAGGCGCCGCCGCGCAGCACATTCTGGTTGGCCATGAACTTGCCGTTGTACTCGGCCGCCGTGCCCAGCGTCGGCTTGAAGCCGGGGTAAGGGGCGTAGGCGCTGGAGGTCCACTGCCAGACCTCGCCCGACAGGTTGGAGAAGGCGCCGGGATCAGCGGTCGCCGCATGTTCCCATTCGGCCTCGCTGGGCAGCCGCTTGCCCGCCCAGTGGGCGTAGGCGTCGGCCTCATACAGGCTGACATGGCGCACCGGGGCGGACGGATCGACCGGATGACGTCCGGTCAGGGACATGGTGGTCCAGCTGTCGCCCTCATGGCGCCAGTACAGGGGTGCAGTCCAACCCTCGGCCTGAACCGTGGCCCAGCCATCTGCCAGCCACAGGTCGGCGCACTGGTAGCCGCCATCCTCGATGAAGGCGACCCATTCGGCATTGGTCACCAGGTCATTGGCCAGAGCGAAGGGTTCCAGCCAGATCTTGTGCCTCGGCCCCTCGTTGTCGAAGGCGAAGCCGGTTTCGTCGTGGCCGATGCAGACCAGACCGCCGTCGAGACGGGTCATGCCGCCCTTGGCCGGTTCGAGCGGCTGCGCGCGCGGCTCCACCGCATAGGCGGCCGGGTCCAGCGGCGAACAGGCCATCAGATGCAGCACGTCCATCAGGAACAGCTCCTGATGCTGCTGGTCGTGGTTCAGGCCCAGTTCGAACAGATAGAGCGACAGGCCGTCAGGTGGCCCCTTGGCAAGCCAGCGGACCATGCGGCGATCGATCTCGCGCCGATAGGCCAGCACCTCCTCGACCGAGGGGCGGGTCAGAAGGCCGCGCTTGTCGCGCGCCACGCGCCGACCCAGGGCTTCATAATAGGAGTTGAACAGCTGCTGGAAGCGCGGGTCGACAGGCTGATAGCCCGGCTCAGCCGCCAGGATCATGGCCTCGAAGAACCAGCTGGTGTGACCCAGGTGCCATTTGCCGGGGCTGGCTTCGGGCATGGACTGGGCGGACAGGTCTTCGACCGACAGGCCTGTCGCCAGACCGGGCATGGCCGCGCGAACCTGACGGAATCGTGCGCCCGCCGCACCCGCCAGCGCATTCGGCTGCAGACGGGTATTGATGTCAGATTCACCGTCCAAGGACGGTCCCCTGACCCTGACCGGGCATTTGGTCGTTCATGGGAACCGAACGTCAGGCCAGAAGCCCGGTTCCCAAACACCCTCTCAGGTTGTCAACTTCGCCACACAGGCGAGGATGACGATTTCCGTCATGCCTGACACCGGTCAGCGAACCGGCTTGCCGCCATGTTTGGCGTATTCCAGACGGGCGATGGTGCGGTTGTGAACCTCGTCCGGGCCGTCAGCGATGCGCAGGGTGCGAACGCCAGCATACAGTTCCGCCAAGGGCGTATCGCCCGACACGCCTGCACCACCGAAGGCCTGAATGGCGTCGTCGATGACCTGCAGCGCCATCTTCGGCGCGGCGACCTTGATCTGGGCGATTTCGGAACGAGCGTTCTTGGCGCCTGCCTCGTCCATCATCCAGGCGGCCTTCAGCACCAGAAGGCGGCACATCTCGATATTGGTGCGGGCGTCGGCGACGCGCTGCTCCCACACCGAATGCTCAGCCAACTGCTTGCGGAAGGCGGTGCGGTTCAGCAGACGCGTGACCATCAGCTCCAGCGCCCGTTCGGCGGCGCCGATGGTGCGCATGCAGTGGTGGATACGGCCCGGACCAAGCCTCCCCTGCGCGATCTCGAAGCCCCGCCCCTCGCCCGCGATCAGGTTCTCGACCGGCACGCGGACATTCTCCAGCACCACCTCGGCATGTCCGATCGGCAGTTCGTCATAGCCGAAGACCGACAGCATACGCTCGACGCGGAAGCCGGGGGTGTCGGCGGGCACGATGACCTGCGACTGCTGGGCATGGGTGGCGGCGTCAAAGTCCGTCTTGCCCATGACGATGGTCACGGCCAGATTCGGATGCGCCATATTGGTCGACCACCATTTGCGGCCGTTGATGACATAGTGATCGCCGTCACGCTCGATCCGGGTCTGAATATTGGTGGCGTCGGACGAGGCGACCTCCGGCTCGGTCATCAGGAAGGCGGAGCGTATCTCACCGGCCATCAGCGGCTTGAGCCAGCGCTCCTGCTGGGCCGCATTGCCGTACATGTGCAGCACTTCCATGTTGCCGGTGTCCGGGGCGTTGCAGTTGAACACCTCCGCCGACCACAGGTGACGGCCCATCAGCTCGGCCAGCGGCGCATATTCCAGATTGGTCAGGCCCGCCCCGTGTTCTCCGGGCAGGAACATGTTCCACAGACCGGCCTCGCGCGCGGCGGCCTTCATCGCCTCCATGGCAGGCGGCTGGCGGGTCGCGTCTTCGCGCACCTGGCCGAAATATTCCGCCTCGCGCGGGATGACCTGTTCATCGAGGAAACGACGCACGCGGTCGTGCCAGTGCAGCGCGCGGTCAGAAGGTTTGAAGTCCATGTCGTTTCCTCATTTACGCAAATCACGCCTCTGACGGGCGCTGACATGAAAACGGCGCGGCCCCGAGAGGCGCCGCGCCGTCGTCGTTCTGGCGATCAGCCGCGCATCAGCGCTTCAGAAGCGCCGGCAGCTTCTGGGCGATCATCATGTCGCCAGCGATCTTCAGCTTGCCTTGCATGAAGGCCATCATGCCGTCCAGGCGGCCTTCCGACAGGGCGACGAAGTCGTCCCAGCTGATGGTCACAGTGGCGTCGGCAGGCTTGTCTTCGTTGGTGACGGTGTTCGGCACCGAGGCGCCGTCGATGTAGATCTTGCCAGCGTCGCCGAGGTCGAGCTTGACGGTCTTGCCCAGACCGGAGTTCTCGCCGACGGCTTCACGGATTTTATCGGTGGCGGTTGCGATATCAGACATTGGGGCGTCTCCCTTGGACGTTTGGATCACTCGCCGTAGACCGCATCGGCGGGGGCGCCAAGATCACGTCGGGTAAAGCTCGGGTCACTTCTGCTTGGGCGAGCCCGACCACAGGGCTGCGGCGCCCAGCGCACCCATGAAAAAGACAAAGGCCGCGATGATGGCGGCGACAACGGGAATGGCGTCTGCTGGCATTGGAAATCTCCTTTGCCGCATAGTCCGTCGCTCAGACGGCGCCCGCCTTGATCCGGATCAAACCGATGATCTTTCACGCCCAGGCCATGTGCGGCGCATCCGCGCAACGGATTGCCCCTCAATCTTCGACATGTTCCGAAATCTCGATCAGATTGAGGTCCGGGTCGCGCAGATAGATTGATCGGATCGGCCCCGTGGCGCCAGTGCGCAGAACCGGCCCTTCCACGATCTGCGCACCGCCCGCCTCCAGCGCCGCGATGGCGTCATCCAGAGGGCGGTCGGCGATGAAGCACAGGTCAAGAGCCCCCGGTGTCGGCCGATCGGCCTTTGGCTCGAACTCACGGCCCCTGATATGCAGATTGATCTTCTGATCGCCGAACCGGAACGCCTTTCGGCCATTGCCGAAGACCTCCAGCTTCATGCCCAGCAAACCGACATAGAAGGCCGTGCAGGCCGCCTCGTCATTGGTGGTCAGGACCAGATGGTCCAGATGGTCGATCATGGGCGCCTCCTGCACACGCCCATGATCCAGAACCTCGATTGCGGCATTCCGCTGGCGATGTCGGGCCGCGCAGGACGACCCTGACAGGCGTCAGTCCGCCTTGGACGCCCGCGTGCCGATGGTGCGGTCAAGGAAGTCCAGATAGGTGCGCCACAGGTGCAGCATCCGCGGATTGCCGCGCACGCCGTGGCGCTGGCCCGGATAGAGCATGGTCTCGAACGGGATGCTCTTCTCCTGCATCGCGTTCAGGACGCGGGTCGTGTTCTGGAAGATGACATTGTCGTCGGCCATGCCGTGCAGCAGCAGCAGGCGCCCCGTCAGATTGTCCAGCTTGGGGATGATGTCTGAGGCGGCGTAGCCCTCCGGGTTGTCCTGCGGCGTGGACATGTAGCGTTCGGTATAGGCCGTGTCGTACAGGCTCCATTCCGTCGGCGGGGCGCCTGCGAGGGCGGCGGCCAGCCCCATCTTCGGCTCGGCCAGCATCGACAGGCTCATGAAGCCGCCATAGCTCCAGCCCATCACAGCGATGCGGGCGTCGTCGACATAGGGCAGGCTGCGCAGATAGTCGGCGGCCAGAACCTGATCCTCGACCTCAACCGTGCCCATGTGGCGATAGAGGGCGTTCTTGAAGGCGCGGCTGCGATAGCCCTCGCCCCGGTTGTCCATGCGGAAGACGATATAGCCCGCCTCGGTCAACAACTGGTCGGTCGCAGGCGCCCAGCCGCGCTTGACCCCGCCGCCCGATGGGCCGCCGTACACCTGCATCACGACCGGATAGGTCTTGGACGGATCAAAGCCCGGAGGCGTCTTCATCTGCCAGACCAGCGTCTCGCCGTGGCTCTGCAGCGTGCCGAAGGTCGGTTCACGCAGGCGCGACACATAAGGATAGAAGGGATGCTGGGCGTTGAGGGGGTTTTCCTCGATCCAGCGGATACGCGTGCCGTCGATATTATAGAGGCCCGACTGCTGCGGCGTCTTCGGGTCGGAATAGTTGCCGACATAGGCCGTGCCGGTGCGGTTGACCGCGACATTCCACCAGCCGCCTGCGGGGGTGATGGCGACCGGCGTCGCCGTCTCGTTCAGGCTGGCGCGGAACAACTGCTTTTCGATCGGCAGTTCATGACCGTCGCGCATCGAGGCGGAGAAGAAGACCTCACCCGTCTGCTGGTTGACGCCTTCCAGATCCAGCACCGGATACTGGCCCTCGGTGATCGGGCGGATCAGCTTGCCGTCGCGGTCATACAGATACAGGTGCCGCCAGCCGCTGTCCTCGTTCGACCAGATGAAGCGCCCGTCCTTCAGCGGTTTGAAGTCATGGCTCAGGCCGACCCAGGCGTCGCCCTTCTGGGTCACGATTACGCGCGAGGCCCCGGTCGCGGGGTTCACCGCCAAGAGGTCCAGCGTCTTCTGGTCGCGCGACAGACGCTGGACATAGAGGGTCGAGGCGTCCGCCGACCAGGCGACGCGGGCCAGATAAATGTCGGTGTTTGCGCCCAGATCGACCTTGATGCGGCGGTTGGACGCGAGGTCCTGCACATAGAGTTCGACGATGGCGTTGGGGCGACCGGCGCGGGGATAGCGCTGCTCGATCACGCTGGCGCCGCCGCCGGTGATGTCCAGGCGCGGGATCACATCGACGGGGCTTTCGTCATAGCGTTCCAGCGCGATGCGCTTGTCGTCCGGGC
>NZ_JABAZW010000180.1:13952-16985 GCF_018608325.1 Brevundimonas sp.
GGCTCCACCAATAGCCGGTGTCGCGGTCCAGTTCTTCCTGAGCGATGAACTCGGCGGTGGCCCAGGTGACCAGTCCGGCGCCGTCTGTGGTCAGCGCCCGCTCGCGGTTGGTGGTCAGGTTGAAGACGAACAGGTTCTGGTCGCGGACGTAGGAGACGAAATTGCCCAGCGGCGAGACCTTGGCGTCGATTTCGTCGCCGGGGGTCTGGGTCAGGCGGCGCACCGAGCCGTCGGTGCGGTTGGCCAGGAAGACGTCGCCCTCCAGCGGGGCCAGGATATAGCGACCCTGTTCGTCCCACGAATAATCGACCACGCCACGCGCCGAGATACGCTGGCGCTCACGCCGCGCCTTCTCCGCCTCAGACAACTCGCCTGCGTCGGGAACCAGGGCGCGGGCGTCGATCAGCTTGTAGGGTTCGCCGGGTCCGGTCGGGGCGGCCCACAGGTCCTGCACACTGACGTCGTCGTCGCGCGACCGCAGAAAGGCGACCAGTTCGCCGTCCGGCGACAGGCTGACCCCCTTGGCCACCGGACCGCCCAGAGCCGGATCGGCGAAGACCCGTTCCGGCGTCAGAATGTTCGACGGGGTTTGAGCGAGAGCTGGCCCGGCGAGAGCGACAGCGGCGGCGGACAGGAGCAGGATGTTGCGCATGCGGACGAAGCTAACGGCGCGGCTGCAAGCCGTCACGAGGAAATCTCGCCATGCGGGACGCGCCTTTTCCTTCCCTGCGAGCGGTTCTCACACTAAATAGCGCGCGATGACTGACGCAGCCCTCTCCCCCGCCCCGGCGCCCGCACCCGTGAAGGCCAGCCCGTTCAATGAGCTGGAAGTCCTGTGGGTGCGCCACTGGACCGACAGCCTGTTCAGCTTCGGCATCAAGCGGCCGGAGGATTTCCGCTTCCGTTCCGGCGAGTTCGTGATGATCGGCCTGCCGGGCGAAGACGGCGGCAAACCGGTGTTGCGCGCCTATTCCATCGCCAGCCCCAACTGGGCCGAGGAATTGGAGTTCTTCTCGATCAAGGTCGCCGACGGTCCGCTGACCTCGCGCCTGCAGAAGATTCAGGCGGGCGACACGGTGCTGATGGGCAAGAAGCCGACCGGCACGCTGGTGCTGGACGCCCTGACCGGGGGCGAACGTCTGTTCCTGATCGGCACCGGCACGGGTCTGGCCCCCTGGCTGAGCGTGGCGCGCGATCCCGAAACCTATTCCCGCTTCGGCCATGTCTATGTGATCCACACGGTTCGTGGCGTGGCGGACCTGGCCTATCGCGACTTCTTCAGCCGCGAGATCCATGACGATCCGCTGATCGGCGATGAGGCCAAGGCGCAGTTGACCTATTATCCGACCGTCACCCGCGAAGACTTCGAAACACCGGGCCGGATCACCGACCGGATCAAGTCGGGCGACTTCTTCCGTGATCTGGGTCTGCCGGAAGGTTTCGATCCCGCGCGCGACCGGGCGATGCTGTGCGGGTCGATGGCGATGATCAAGGAAGCGGGCGAACTGCTGGAGACGTTCGGCCTGAAGGAAGGCTCCAACGCCGAGCCCGCCGACTATGTGCTGGAACGCGCCTTCGTTGGTTAAGAAGGATTGGCGTCGGTTGAGACAGGTTGACGGCTTGGCTTCGCGCGCGTGACGGGCTAACCCCGCCGCCATGTCGAAGTCTGCTCCCGTCACCGTAGATTCCCGGGTCGATCCCGCCGATTGCCAGTCCATGGCCGATGTCCGTCAGGGCGTCGACGCACTGGACCGCGCACTGGTCGAACTGCTGGCCGAGCGTCAACGCTATATGGACGCCGCCGCCCGCATCAAGCCGAACCGCGACGCCGTATTCGATCAGGCCCGTATCGACGACGTGGTGGCCAAGGTGCTGGTGACGGCTGAGACCAAGGGCCTGTCACCCGACATCGCCGAGCCGGTCTGGCGCCTGCTGATCGACCGCTGCATCGCGCATGAGTTCGCGACCTACGATCAGACGCGGACCTAACCCCTCAGGCTTTTGAGCATCAGCTCGTGGCGATAGGCGGCGACGTCAGCCAGAGCGTCGGACAACGCCGACCGCACCCGCTCCAGAGCGGGCCCTGCCAGATCATCCTCTGACAGTTCCGCATCCGCACAGGTCGCCGCCAGATCATAGGCGCCGATGCCGCCCGCCGCCCCCCGGATGGTGTGGACGCCGTCGCGCCAGCCATCGACCTTGGGGTCCAGCAGGGCGGACCAGAGGCTGGCCTGTTCGGCGAACAGGCCCAGCACCTCCTCATTGATGGCGTCATCGCCGCCGGTCATCGACTCCAGCACAGAAAAGTCGACTGCACCCGTCAAATCCCGGCGGGCCATCAGGCCGACGGCTCCTCGCCCTTGGCCAGACGCGAGTTGCGCGAGGACCAGAGCAGATAGACGGCCAGACCGAACAGGTTCCACAGCAGGAAGTAGAGCTGGGTCGAGCTCTTCAGGCTGAAGAAGAAGATGATGCAGCCGATGATGGCGACGCCGCCGACCAGGGGCCACAGCGGCGCCTTGAACCTGCGCACGCGGTTGGGTTCGCGCACCCGCAGCACGATCAGGCTGACGCCCACGGCCATGAAGGCCATCAGGGTGCCAGCATTAGCCAGCGACGCCAGTTCGTCCAGACGCATGATGCCCGCCAGGAAGGCCACGACGATGGCGGTGAAGATGGTCACGACCGCCGGGACGCCCCGCTTGGAGATCTTGGCCAGGCGGTTGGGCAGCAGGCCGTCGCGCGCCATACCCAGGAAGATGCGGCTCTGACCGAACAGGAAGGCCAACAGAACCGTCGGCAGTGCGATCACGGCGGCGGCGGCGATCCACTGGGCAGCGACGCCCTGCCCCAGACCGCGCATGATGTGGGCCAGCGGCTCGGGGCTGGCCGAGAAGCTGGCGGTCGGGGCCGCGCCGATGGCGGCTGCCGCGACGGCGATATAGAGGATGGTGCAGATGACCATCGAGCCGACGATGCCGATGGCCAGATCTCGGTCCGGGTTCTTGGCTTCCTCGGCCGCGGTCGAGATCG
>NZ_JABAZW010000180.1:16995-21877 GCF_018608325.1 Brevundimonas sp.
GAAGATGATGGCCGCCGCCGCCATCACCCCCGTCTGCACGAAGGGCGCGCCGAAACCGTTCGGCATGAAGGGCGTGAAGTTGGCAGGATCGAAGTGCGGCATGGCGATGGCCACGAAAGCCACCAGGGCGGCGATCTTCACAAAGACCAGTACGGCGTTGACCGTCGCGCTCTCACGCGTGCCCAGCAGCAGCAACCCCGTGACCACGGCGATGATGAAGATGGCCGGCAGGTTGATCAGCCCGCCCTCGACGTGCGGCCCCACCGACAGGGCCAGCGGCAGGTCCAGCCCCAGACCCGCCAGGAAGGGCACGGCATAGCCGGACCAGCCGACAGCCACCGTCGACACGACCAGCGAATATTCCAGGATCAGGCTCCACCCCACGACCCAGGCGAAGATCTCGCCCAGCGCGGCATAGGAATAGGTGTAGGCGCTGCCCGAGGCAGGCATGATGGTCGACAGCTCGGCATAGGCCAGGGCCGCACAGGCGCACACTAGACCAGCCAAGGCGAAGCTGATCAGAACCGCCGGACCCGCCAGTCCCGCCCCCACGCCGATCAGCGTCAGGATGCCGGTGCCGACGATGGCGCCGACGCCCAGGGCCAGCAGATGCGGCCAGCTCAAGGTCGGCTTCAGGCCGGGTCCCTCGTGAGGCCTGAGCATGGCGTCAATCGATCGACGCCGGTTCCAGAATGCCATGTGCCTGTTTCCCCCGCCGCCTTGATGCGGCTGATTCCGCTATCAGCATAAACTGTCGAAGAAAGTTTGCGAAAGCGCTTGCCAACACCGAAACGGCTGGGTAGTAGGAGCGCCCTTCGGCAAGGGCAACCGCCGCCGAAGACATGACGATCGGTGTGGGTGATTAGCTCAGTCGGTAGAGCAGCTGACTCTTAATCAGCGGGTCCACAGTTCGAACCTGTGATCACCCACCATCGTCTTCCTTTGAAAACAACTACTTAGCCGCTAAGCGGCGCTCGCTACGGGCGAGCCGTCAGACTCGTCAGACTGCGGGTCGTCAGACTGGCGATGAACCAACCCCCGTTTCCGCTGCGCGTTCTCAGCCACCTTCGAATCGCGCGGAAGATATTTCTGCATGATCTGCTCGACGCTTGTTATGGAGTGACCAGTGATGCTGGCGATCTCGGGAACTGTGCATTCGGCGCGCGCGAGTTGGACCACGCAGCTATGCCGTAGCCATTTGAGTTTGAGGTCGCGGGCGCCGCTCTCCAGCGCCTTCTCACGCGCCTGGGCGAACACCTTCGCGCCTGCGATATCATCCGCCTCGATCCGACTTCCGACCTTGCGCATCCAGGGGCGTGTGAATCGGGCATCTTCGAACAGGTAGAGCTTGCCCGCGCGACGCGTCGTCTCCAGCATCGTTCTCATCCGATCGCTGATGCGGAACGTCACCGCGCTGCCGGTCTTCTCCTGCTCGAAAGAGAAAGTTGCACGCGCCGCGTCGTACTGTTCGCCGTACTTGAACAGGTAGCAATCGGTCAGGCGCTGGCCGATTTCCCATTGCAGTTGAATGAGCGCAGCCATGTCGGGCTGTCCAATCGACAGCGCGGCCCACGCGTATGTGTCGACATCTTCCTGTTCCCAGATTGCCACGCGAGTTTTCGGTGCGGCGGCCTTGATCCGCGCTACGGGATTGTCAGACCTCCACCCCAGGTCGATGGCCTGATCCATGACCATCTTGAACACGACCTTGACCATGCGCCGCGTCGTGGGTCGATCATCAAATCTTGAGACAAACGCCTCGGCCACTGACTTGGTGAGCTTCGTTGGATCCGGATGGCGGCACTCCTTGCTCCAATCCAGAATGTACCGGAGGGTCTGCTCATATCCGCGCTGCGTGCGCGGCTTGAGCGCCTTGTAGGCTCCCGTCCGCCTCCAGTTCTGGGCAAGAGTTTCCAGCGTTCTGCTGCTGCCGACAGACACGCGCTGGCCCCGCGCCTCGGCAAGTTGGCGATTCAGCGTCAGCGCATCGGCGCGAACGCGTAGCTGCTCGTCCGGGTTTCGCTCAAAGTTGCCCGTGCGCGGCGTCTCTATCGGCAGCGCAATCGTTGCGGGCCAGCCAGCAGGGCGCAGTCGCGCAGGAACCTCAAACAGCACGCGATGCGTACCGTCCTTGCGCTTACGAACGATCACATACGCGCCCAGGTCGAAGGGCTGAGACTTCACGCTCGCCACTCTGGCTCAGAGGTGGTGCGCGCTTCATCGAGCACGCCGAATGCGCGAAGAACATCAGCGCGGGCAAAGAGCTGTTCACGGCCCCGGTCGCAGGGCTTGAGATTGAGCGCGCCATTTGACCGGCGACGGCAAAAAGTCTCTGGCGTGATGCGGCGCCAGGCGCAAATCTCGCGCGTTGTGAGGAGGTCGCGGTCCGGCAGATCGCTCATCCCTCCCTCCTGTCGGGGTTGGCGAGCATGAGGGTCGTCGGCATTGATCCGCGCTCATAGGCGATAGCGAGCTGGGGTTGCATGAACTGGCCCACGGTCGAGCCATCGGGCAAGACGGTGTGGGCCAAGAACTCGTCTTCGATGGTCGTGATGCCCGCCGCGACGGCTTCCAACTTGGCCTTGATGACCAGAGCGAGAGCACGCCAGCGTTGGCGCCCGGCCTGCTCCCACGCCTTCGTCGCCTCCGCCTGACTGCGGACCTGGCCCTTTGCTGGCGTATGGGTGAACTCGCGCGCCTTGGGGTCCGGCATAGGCAAGACGAACTTTACCAGCCTGTTGCTGATCCGAAACCCGATCATCGCTGCCTGTTCTTCAGTCGCGTACATGAACGAGGTGGCGCCGTAGCGTTTCAGCGTCGCCTCGATCTCGTTTCGGCTGCGGTCCTGGCTGACTGTCGTTTCTGCTGCGTATCGGGCCATCCTACGCCCCTCCCTTGTCAGCTTTGGAGGGAGGGGTTGGGAGCGGACGCCAGTGGGTGAACGGGTTGTGGTTTCGCCCCAAGAACTCGTTGAAGGTATTGCAGACCCACCCCGGCGAACGGATACGGTGCCAGTCGCTGTCGCAGTAGCGCCCCATCTCGCCGCACTCGTGAAACGGCATTCCCCAGAACACCGTGTCGCGGCCGCCATCTTCGCGCCAAACGTCGATGACGACACCATCCTTCGGCGCGGTATCAATCGGCCTCCACTCCACCAGATCGCGGATGCAGGCGGCGGCTTCGGTGAGGAGCGTGACGAGGCCATCGCGACCAAGGCCACGATTGGCGGTGGCGCTGTAGTCCAGCCGCTCAACCAGTTCCATAGGGTCGGTCATTGTGATTTCTCCCGTACGGCACGAGCCACGTCACGGAGGCCAATCCAAAGTGCTATTGCAATAATAATTTCACCCACGTTCGGCCTCCGTGCTTGAAAGGAAGGTGTGGGCCATCGCTTCGAACTTGTCGGTTCGGGCGTACAGGCCTTCGTCAATGATCGTCCTCGCCTCAGCCAGCTTGCGCTCTGCTTCGGTGGCTTGGAGTTCAGCGGCTTGTGCGGCGACTTCCTCATCGCGCGCCTTGTCGATGGCCTTGTGCATCCGCTCCTTGGCGCGATCCCGCTCACCACGCAGCGCCGCATTCTCTGCGAGGAGGGCTTCGGCTGATGCGGCGGTGACGAGTGGTTCGACACGACATGAAGCAGCGAGCCTGAAGTTCTCGCCCTCAGGGAAGTAACTGACTCCACCCGCCTTCCACCAAACGATGTGGCCCGCGCTCGCCAGTTCAGCATGATCGCCGGAGCCGGATGCAAGGGCGGTGCGTCGGTTCCATGCGCGCCCATGATTAAACTCTTCGCCGGTCTCAAGCTGGCACCCACAGTCCTCGCATCGGTAAATGGTCGAGACGCGCGTGTTTCCGAAGCGTTCGAGTTCAGCCTTTCCGGCACAGAACGGGCACGGCTTCAGCTCCACCTTCTCGCGCGGGGTCATGGGCTGGGTCATTGGGAGGGCTCTGAAAGAAGTTTTCCGTGAGCGCTAAGCGGGTTCGGAACTGTGTCGAAATCCTTGGGCCAGTCCGTGCGTGACCAGGAACATCCACCGTTACCATCGACCTCTGGAAATGCCGACAGCGTCTCCTCGTCGTCGCATTCCTCGCATTGGCACCACTGGATGCGCTCGTCGCGGGGGTAGCGCAGGCTGCTACCGCTGTAGGAGCAGCGCGCGTTTCCGAAGGCCCCCTCCATGTCGGTCAGAATGTCGTCGGTCAGCTCACCGAAGTCGGGCCCGGCCGCGTCGTCACGGTCATCGCCGCATCCCCATGTGCTGCATCCACGGATCATCCACCACCTCGGGCGGTCGTTAATGGTCGTGATGCGGAAGAGCGCCCGCCCATCGCCGTAAATGATGGGCAAGACGCGCGGGGTGAAGTCTATGGCGTCAGCCGGAACCCAGAGATAGGCGTTGTGGGGAACCTCTATTATCGCGGCTAACCGTTGATGGATGTCGTCATCCGCTGCGGGGCGACCTTCGATACCATAGCTCACGGCTTCACCTCCGCTTTCAGGGCGGCGAGGGCTTTGCGAGCGATACGACCGGCCCATGCGGCACCCTGATCGAAGCCTTGGGTGTAGGAACGCTTGCTCGTCGGTAGCGCAACATCAGCACCGCCCGCATCAATGGTCGCCAACGCCTCGACCGCCACCCTCAGCCTGTCGTCATCGGCGGCGGGTGTCAGGGATGGGTGGGCGTAGAGAGGCTCCAGATCGCGGACCTCGTGGGCGTCCAGTCGAGGTTTTTGAGGGCTAAATCTGACCTTAGACCAGAGGCTTCGGGGTGGGTCCAAGCACACGCTCTCCAGCTTGCGATAACGCCACGCCGCAGGCTCCCCCGCCACCCCTTCGTCCAATGTGGCGGGTGTCGGGGATGGGTGGGCTTCGTCACCGAGC
>NZ_JABAZW010000045.1 GCF_018608325.1 Brevundimonas sp.
CCGTCGCCGAGCAGGACGCCCTGGCCGAGGCTGTCGAACTGGTCGAAGGCGGCTATCCGGCGTTCGACCGCCAGTCCTTCCTTGAAGGCCATCTGACGCCCGTACTGTGGGGCTCGGCCCTGCGCCACTTCGGCATCGACGAACTGCTGAAGGCCATCGGCGACTGGGCGCCTGCGCCCAAGGTCATGAAGGCCAAGAAGGAATCTCCGCCCGAGACCCGCAACGCCCCTGCCCCCGTCGACACGACGGTCGAGCCGGGTTCGAACGAGGTCACCGGGTTCGTCTTCAAGGTTCAGGCCAATATGGACCCGAACCACCGCGACCGGATCGCCATGTTCCGCATGGCCTCAGGCGCCTTCAAGCGCGGCATGAAGCTGAAGGTGCAGAACACCGGCAAGTCCCTGTCGGTCAATGCGCCGATCATGTTCTTCGCCTCTGACCGCGAACTGGCCGACGACGCCTTTGCGGGCGACGTGATCGGCATTCCGAACCACGGCGTGCTGCGCGTCGGCGACAGCCTGTCGGAAAGCGGCGTGGTGCGGTTCGCGGGCCTGCCCAACTTTGCGCCGGAAATCCTTCAGCGCGTCCGCGTCAAGGATCCGCTGAAGGCCAAGCACCTGAAGAAGGCGCTGGAAGGTCTGGCCGAAGAAGGCGTGACCCAATTGTTCCGTCCCGAGATCGGTTCGGACTTCATCGTCGGCGCCGTGGGCCAGCTGCAGTTCGAGGTCATGGCCGACCGTCTGGGCGAGGAATATGGCCTGGACGTCATCTTCGAGCCGTCGCCTTACGCCGAGGCCCGCTGGGTCGGCGGCACGGATGCGGACATCGAGGACTTCTCGGGCAAGTACCGCCCGCAGATGGCGCGCGACATCGATCAGGCCCCCGTCTTCCTGGCCAAGTCGAGCTGGGAGACCGGCTATGTCGGCGAGCGTTTCCCCAAGATCGCCTTCACCAAGACCAAGGAACGCGGTTAAGGCCGCGCTTGCGCCTTTTCAGCGCCGCCAGAGCGTGGTCAGATGCTGCCGACGCCGATGCGTCGCGGAGCCCCTTTGATGTTCGCCACCCTGGCCTTCGCCAGTCTGATGCTGATGCAGCAAGCCCCAGCCGCCGTTTCCTATGAGGAAGCGGTGCGTTGCGCGGGGCTGACGCAGGCGGCGTCAGAGCTGGAAGGCGGGGAAAGCGATGAAGGCGGAAAACTGTATGACGCCGCCTTGTACTGGTCGCTGACCGCCATTCAGGCGGGAACCACGGCGGGCAGGCCAGGCCGCACGGTTGACGCAGACCAGACCCGCGCGCGGATTGAGGCAGTGCGGCAGTTGAACGCTGATGCTCCGGCCGCGCGCACCGCTCTGCAACGCTGCCTGCATCGCACGCCGAATCTGGACTAACGGCGTTCGATCCAGAACGTTCCACAACCAAGCTGAGCCGAACCCGTTGTTCGGCGCTACGTTTGCTAAGAATCCAGTCGGGACGCCTTCTACGTCCCGAAGCGGGATTTCAGAGGCATCCAGCGCATGTTCGAATTCGGCCGGGATCTGAGAAAGCTGTTCGCGCAGGCGCGTGAAAGCGAAGACCTGGGCTGGGTCGAACTGATCAGCGTTGATCTGTTGCGGGTCGAGGCCCGGCGCGAGACCATCGATGCGGGCCGCGTCTCCTGCCCTCTGCCGTTCGAAACTGAACACCGCGCCGCCGCCCTGTGGCGCGACCACGCCCGCCGTTCCGGCGACGTCGACAGCCTGGACCGCGCCGACCGCGCCGCAGACAGCCTGAGCCGCAGCGCCGTTGGTGAAGACCAGACCGCCCTAGCCGCAATCGACACGGCCCTGGCCCTGATCCTGAGGTTTGACCTGTGCGGCGAGCCGGACCGCCTGCAACAGGCCATGGCCGCCCTGACCCGCGCCGGGCGCCCACGCCGCCACCGGATCGCTGTCGAGGTCGCCGCCGTCCACGCCCGGATCAAGGCCCGTCAGGCGCGCATAAGCGGCGACCTGTCCGATCTTATGGACGCCGCCGCCCTGATGGACGCAGCGCTTCACGGGGCGGGCGCCGAAAACGCCGAACTGAGAATGGACCGGGCCATACTGACGCTGGAGGCCGGGGTTGTTCAACGCGACGCGCGCCTGCTGGATCAGGCAGGACGTGATCTGGGCGCTCTGGTCGAGACAGCCTTGCCCGACCACCGCCCCCTGACCCGCGCCCGCGCCCTGGCCCTGTGCGGCGCCGGTCTGTCGGCCCTGGCGGCCCTGGCCGGTCATGCCGAAACCCATGCCCAGGGCCGGACCATGTTCGATGCGGCGGCCGATCAATTCACACCCGATCACAGTCCGCTGGACTGGGCCGCCATTCAGGTGGTGCGCGCGGGCGAGGAGGCCCTGCCGCTGATGATCCTGTCACAGGCCGAGGCCCTGACACAGGGACAGGGTCTGATCATCGGCGCACTGGCGCGAGAGCGCCGCATCGCCCGAGAAGTCGCGCTGGCGGAAGCCGTGCGCAATCTGTCGGCTCTGGAGTTGTTGGAGCAACGCGTGCGGTCGCGCATGGTCCACGCCCAACCGCTGGACTGGGCGGCGGACCAGATCGGCATGGCCGCCATCGCCCTGGCGCGTCACCGTCTGGGCGGCGCCGAACCCAGGGGTCTGGGCTTCATCCTGTCCGAAGCGGCCATCACGGCTCAGGAACTGGGCGTCCCTGTCCTGGCCCGCCGCGCCGAGGGGCTGAAACCCCGCTTCGTCGCCTAGATCAGCCGCCGATGGCGACGAAGGGCCCGTTCAGAAAGCGCAGCTTGCCATAGCTGAACCTCTGGCCGTCATCGGCCAGAACCCGACCGCCAGCCGCCTCCAGAACCGCCTGTCCCGCCGCCGTGTCCCATTCCGACGTGGGGCCAGTCCGCGGATAGGCGTCGAAACGACCCTCGGCGATCAGGCAGAATTTCAACGATGAATCCGTTCCCTGCCAATGGGTGCAGCCGTGGCGGGCGGCCAATCGCGTCGCCTCTTCATCGGTTACGCTGTGGCTGAGCAGGGCCACGCCTTCCTGCGGCCTGTCGCGCACGGCGATGGGCCGCCAGTCCGCGCCTGCGTGGGCCTCACCCTCATGGACCGCGCCATACTGGCGGCGGAAGGCGCCGCCGCCCGGCTTGTCGCTGCGCCAGGTCGTCTCGTTCGCCGGCGCCGTAACCACGCCCGCAACCGGATAGCCGTCATGGATC
>NZ_JABAZW010000090.1 GCF_018608325.1 Brevundimonas sp.
CGCCGCCTGCGCCGCCGCCCGGCCCGACCATCATGGCCAGCCCCTTGTCGCCGCCGCAGGCCGGTCAGCCCGAACGCCGCCGTTCACGCATCGCCGCGCCTTTCTGAGGATCGCGCCAGCATCGCCTCGATGTCGGCGATCAGGCCGGGGCCCGTCGGCGTCCAGTTCAGCTGGCGGCGGGTGATCTCGCTGGAGGCTGACATCTCCTTGCCCGCAAAGGCGGCCAGATGGCCGAGCCGTTTCGCCGCCTCATCGGGCGACAGCGAGAGGACGGGCAGGCTCAAACCCCGACCCACAGCCTCTGCTATCTGGCGGAAGAGCAGGGCGTTTTCAGCCGTCGCATGATAGCGGGCGCCGATCTGTCCCTTCTCCAGCGCCAGCCGGTAGAGCCGCGCCGCATCCGTGACATGGGCCGCCGACCAGTTGTTCAACCCGTCACCGACATAGGCCGAGACGCCCGTGCGCTGCGCCAGGGCGACGACGTCGGACACCAACCCCTGTTTGACCGTGTCGTGGATCTGCGAAAGGCGCACGACGCGGACATCCACCCCGGCCTGCAGCGTCTGCTCGCCCGCCAGTTCCGAGGCTACACGCGGATTGGGTGAGGCGGGGTTGAACTGATCTTCACGGGCCGGGCGGTCGGGCGTCGTCATGCCCATCGGCGTCGCGGAGGTGATGAGCAGCGGGCGGTCGGAGCCCTTCAGCGCCTCGCCCAGGGCCGTGATCACACGGGCGTCCTTGCGGCAGTTCTCGACGAAGCGCGAGAAGTCATGGTCGAAGGCGGTGTGGATCACCCCGTCGCATTGCTCGACGCCGCGCCTCAGGCTGTCCAGATCGGTGATGTCGCCCCTGTGGGGCTGGCCGCCCGCCGCCCGCAGTATGACTTCACCCGCTTCGGACCGTGTCAGGCCCAGCACCTGATGGCCGTTCTGAAGCAGTTCCTGCGCGACGGCTGAACCGATGAAACCGGTCGCGCCGGTCAGGAAGATACGCATGAATTTGCACTCCGATATTGTCGGAGGTTCAGGAACACTCCAATCTGATCCTGTTAAAGTCGTGACATTATCCTATTATAATAACTGACTGGACCGCATGACCGATACGACCGGAAGTCTTCTGGGCGCCTATCTGCGCGATCGACGGGCGCGGATTGATCCGGCCGCGCTGGGTCTGCCCGTGGGGCGGCGCCGCACGCCGGGACTGCGCCGCGAAGAGGTGGCCCAGCGCGCCAACATCAGCCCCACCTGGTACGCTTGGCTGGAGCAGGGGCGCGGCGGGGCGCCGTCCGCCGATGTGTTGAACCGGATTGCGACCGGCCTGATGCTGACGGAGGTTGAGCGCGAGCACCTGTTCATGCTGGGACTGGGGCGTCCGCCAGAGGTCCGATATCGCGCGCCGCAGGGCGTCACGCCCCGGCTGCAGCGTCTGCTGGATGCCTTCGAGGTCAGCCCGGCCTTCATCAAGACCGCCGCCTGGGATGTGGTGGCCTGGAACCGCGCCGCGGCCGCTGTCCTGACGGATTACGGGGCCTTGGAGCCGCGTCAGCGCAATATCCTGAAACTGATCTTCGGCCCGTCGCGCGACCGTATGGCGGCGGAGGATTGGACGGACATGGCGCGGTTTGTGGTTGCGGCCTTCCGCGCCGATACGGCCCGCGCAGGCGCCGTGTCCGAGGCCGCCGATCTGGTCGCTGAACTGTGCGCCTCAAGCCCCGAGTTCGAGGCCATGTGGCGCGACAACGAGGTCCGCGTCCATGGCGAGGGCGCCAAACGGATGAACCATCCGCTGGTCGGGCAAATCGCGCTGGAGTTCTCCAGCTTCGCCGTCGACGCCCGCCCGGACCTGGGGCTGGTCGTCTATAATCCGCTCACGCCGCAGGATGCCGAGCTGGTGCGGATGCTGTGCGGTCAGGCTTGCCATTCGGGCGGGCGCGCGCTGTAGAGACTGGGGATGCGCCAAGCCATCCTGATCATTGATGTTCAACCCAGTTTCTCGCCGCCCGAACCGCTGGTGCGCGAGATCACGGCGCTGGCTGCGGCCATGCCCTCGGCTGCGACGGTCGAACGGCACGATGAGGCGGTCACCCCGTTCGAGGCGCAGTTGGGATGGAAGCCGGGGCTGAATGACGACAGTCTGGTTCCGGCTGACAAGGTCTTCGTCAAGCACGGCTATCTGCCGCCGCCCGAACTGATCACGCACCTGAAGTCGCTGGAGGTCGAGCGGGTGCTGGTCTGCGGCATTCAGGCGGACACCTGCGTGCTGGGGGCGGGCTATTGCCTGTTCGATGCGGGCCTCAGACCGACGCTGCTGTCATGGCTGACGGTCGGATCGTCGCTTGATCGTTCCGGCGAACTGGGCGCGCGGCTGTGGGCGCACCATTTCGGGCCTGTGTTGCGTTCGCCGCAGGAACTGGGTCTGGGCTGAACCCCGTCAGAGCGGGATCAGTTGCCGAGTTGCGGCCTCGCGCACGGCTTCGGTCAGGTCGGCGATCAGGCGGCTGGACAGGCGCGGCCGCCGCCAGAACAGGGGAACGTCGACGCAGGTGTCCGGGGCCAGATCAATCAGTTCGCCCCGCGCGATCAGCGGCGCGGCGAGAGGCTCCGGCGTCATCGACCAGGCCAGTCCCGCCAGCGTCAGGTCCAGAAACCCCTGTGTCGAGGGCGCCTGATGGGTCGGTGCGGCGATGGCGGCGCCGAACCTCTGCACCATCCAGCGGTCTTGGAGCGCGTCGCGCGGATCAAAGCGCAGCACTGGCGCAAGGGGCAACGCGGCCTCTGTCACGCCGTGCGGGAAGTGACGGGCGCAATAGGCCGGGCTGGCCGTGGCGCGGTAACGCAGGGCGCCCAGTGGCGTGGTGCGGCAGCCCTGAATGGCTTTTCCGGTCGTGGTGACGGCGGCCAGCACCTGACCCGTCCGCAGGCGTTCGGTGTGGGCCTCATCATCCAGGATCAGGTCCAGCGTGGCCGCGCCCGCCGCCGCGAACCGGACCGCCGCCGCCGGGAACCAAGTGGCCAGACTGTCGGCGTTCAGGGCGATGCGCAGGCTGGGCGGGCGGGTGTCGAGCCTGTCGTCCCAGCCCGGTTCGTCGGCCAGCAGTTCATGCTCCAGCAGGGCGACCTGATCGAAATGGGCGCACAGCCGCGCGCCCGGATCCGTCGTCGTGCAGGGCGATCCGCGCACGATCAGGGGC
>NZ_JABAZW010000156.1:0-2878 GCF_018608325.1 Brevundimonas sp.
CCCTTCCAGTTTGCGCCGCCCCAGGGACGCGGACGTCAGGGACAGGATGCCGAGCCGCAGACGACCCAAGGCGCCGGGTCCGGCTTCTTCATCTCGCAGGACGGCTTCATCGTCACCAACAACCACGTCGTCGCCGACGCCACCGAGATCAAGGTGAAGATGTCGGACGGGCGTGAACTGCCCGCGCGCCTGATCGGCCGTGACGCCGCCACCGATCTGGCCGTCATCAAGGTGGACGGTTCGAACTTCAAATACGTCAGCTTCGAAGAAACGGCTGATCCGCGCGTTGGCGACTGGGTCATCGCCATCGGCAACCCGTTCGGTCTGGGCGGCACAGCGACGGCGGGCATCGTTTCGGCCAAGGTGCGCGACATCGGCGGCAGCGAAAACCCCTACACCGACTTCCTGCAGATCGACGCCGCCATCAACCGGGGCAACTCGGGCGGTCCGACCTTTGACATCCATGGTCGCGTCATCGGCGTGAACTCGGCCATCTATTCGCCCACGGGCGGATCGGTCGGCATCGGCTTCGCCATTCCGGCAGAGACGGCCAAGACCATCACCTCGCGCCTGATGAGCGGCCAGACGATCGAGCGCGGCTATCTGGGCGTGCAGATCATCACCCTCAGCGACGAATACCGCGAAAGCCTGGGCCTGGCTGCCTCGACCAAGGGGGCCTATGTCGCCGAAGTCACCGCAGACGCGCCTGCCGCGCGCGGGGGCCTGAAGGCGGGTGATGTGGTCGTGGCCCTGAACGGCCGTCCGATCGTGACCTCGACGGAACTGACCCGCGCAGTCGGCAACGCCAAGCCGGGCGATACGCTGCGCCTGGACGTGCTGCGAGACGGCGGTCGCCAGACGGTCACCGTCCGTTCGGGCACGCGCCCCAGCAACCTGTCGACCTCGACGGCGGGCGAAGACGAGGGCGCGGAAACCCCCGGCAAGCCCAGCGCCACGGCGGGCGAGGTGGTCGAAGGTCTGACCGTCGCCCCCATCAGCCCGGCGCTGCGCACCCGCTATGAACTGCCTGCCGATGTTCAGGGCGTGGTCGTCACGGCGGTGGACCAGTCCTCGCGCGCGGCCCGCATGAGCTTCCAGCCGGGTCTGGTCATCATCCAGGCCAACGGCCGTTCGGTCAGTTCGGTCGCGGACCTGAAAGGCGCGGTCCAGACGGTCAAGAGCGCCGGTCGTCCGGGCGTTCTGCTGCTGGTCCGCACCCCGCGCGGCAACACGCCGGTGGTGCTGCCGCTGACGGGCGGCGAGTGATTGGTATTCTGACCAAGGCTTAACTCACTGAATCGCCGCCGATGGGCGGCGATTTTGATTCCGGAGAGGGCTGAATGCGTATTCTGGTGGTCGAGGATGACGCCGAAGCGGCGACCGCCATGGTGCGGGGGCTGTCCGAGGCCGGACATGATGTGACCCATGCTGTGGACGGCGCCTTTGGCCTGCTTGAGGCGCAAAAGGGCGGCTACGACGTCTATGTGGTCGACCGGATGATGCCGCGCCTAGACGGCGTGGGCATGGTCGAGATGGTGCGCAAGGGCGGCGATCAGACGCCGGTCCTGTTCCTGTCGGCTCTGGGCGAGGTCGAGGACCGGGTCACGGGCCTGAAGGCGGGCGCCGACGACTACCTGGTCAAACCTTACGCCTTCGCCGAGCTGATTGCGCGGGTTGAGGCTCTGGCCCGCCGTCGCGAAACGGGCGGCGTGCAGACCGTGCTCAAGGTCGGCGATCTGGAGATGAACCTGATCGGCCGCACCGTGCATCGCGGCACGACCGAGATCGATCTGCAGCCGCGTGAGTTCCAGCTGCTGGAGTTCCTGATGCGCCACGCCGGTCAGTCGGTGACGCGCACCATGCTGCTGGAGAAGGTCTGGGAATACCATTTCGACCCTCAGACCAACGTCATCGACGTCCACATCAGCCGCCTGCGCTCCAAGATCGACAAGGGTTTCGACAAGGCCATGCTCCAGACGGTGCGTGGCGCGGGGTACAGGCTGGAGGCTTGACGTCATTGGCGAGTGACGAGTGGGGAGTGGCGAGAGGGTGAGCAGCGTCTGGCGCAGACATGTGGTCAGGGGCCGAAAAGCCCCTGTGCGCTTGCTTACTCGCCACACGTCACTCGCTACTCGCCACTAAATCTCCATGCGCCTTCCCTCGCTCCTTCGCCGCACACCCTTCCGGCTGACGCTGCTGTTTCTGGCGCTGTTCGTGGCGGCGGCGGGGGCGATCCTGGCCTATGTCTATTTCGCCTCGGCGTCGGAGGCGCAGTCGCGGGCGCGGGCGGATGTGGAAACCGAACTGGGCGCGCTTACGGCGATCCATCGGACGCGGGGGATCGACGCCCTGAACCAGGCGCTGGTGGAGCGGTCGATCCGGGGCGGGCCCTATCTGTATCTGTTGTCCGATCCCACCGGAAAGACGATCACAGGCAACATCACCGAATCTCCCATCGACATCGATGAGACCCTGCCTGTCGGCCAGGGCGACTGGGAGACCTTCCGCCTGACCGACACCGACCCATCGGGCAAGGTGCAGCGCCGCCGCGCCATCGGCGTGGTCATGACCCTGACGGGCGGCGAGCACCTGTTCGTCGGTCAGGACATCGGCGACATCGAGGAATATCTGGCGCGTCTGACCCAGGCCCTGTGGGGGGCGATGGCGTTGGTCATGCTGCTGGGTCTGGCGGGCGGCCTCTACATCAGCCGCAAGGTTGAACAGGCGATGGCCGGGCTGAATCAGGTGGTTCAGGCGGTGCAGGAAGGCGACCTGAAACAGCGGGCGCCGGTGCGCCATTCGGGCGATGAACTGGACGAACTGGGCCAGGGGCTGAACCTGATGCTGGACCGGCTGGAGGCGTCGATGTCTTCGATCC
>NZ_JABAZW010000156.1:2888-3173 GCF_018608325.1 Brevundimonas sp.
CGGGGGGCCCGAGCGGCGCGGGCTTGCCCGGGTTGCTCACGTCGAACGTCTCGAAGCCGAAGCCGCCCGTCGCGAAGGCGACGCCATCGCCCACGACCTGCGCTCGCCCCTGACGCGGATGCGGGCCAAGCTGGAGGTGGCCCTGATCGACGCCGAGGCGGGCAAGATCGACGGGGTGGATGCGCTGGGCATCGCGCTGGACGAAGCCGACCACCTGCTGAAGACCTTCAACACCGTGCTGGCCATCGCGCGTCTGCAGGCGGGCGGGGCGCCAGACCCCAAGGT
>NZ_JABAZW010000015.1:0-1245 GCF_018608325.1 Brevundimonas sp.
GACGTACAGCAGGGCGGCCTGAAGGGCGCGGATCTCGGCGCTGATCTTCTTGTATTTCTCGGCCTGACGGGCTTCGCGCTTCAGGCGGTTCAGCGCGGTTTCCAGTTCGCGGCCGATGTCGTCGAGGCGCTCCAGATTGGTCTCGGCGGCCTTCAAACGCAGTTCGGCCTCATGCCGACGGGTGTGCAGACCGGCGACCCCGCCCGCCTCTTCCAGAATGCGGCGGCGGTTCTGGGGCCTGGCGGCGATCAGTTCGGAAATCTGGCCCTGACGCACCAGGGCAGGCGAGTTGGCGCCGGTCGAGGCGTCGGCGAACAACAGCTGGACGTCGCGTGCGCGCACCTCCTTGCCGTTGATGCGGTAGGTCGAGCCCTGGCCCCGGTCGATGCGACGCGACACCTCCAGAATGGGGCTGTCGGTGAAGGGCTGGGGGGCGCGACGCTGGGCGTTGTCGATAGTCAGCTGGACTTCGGCATGGCTGCGCGGGGGGCGGCCCGATGCGCCTGCGAAGATGACGTCGTCCATGCCCTGACCACGCATGGCCTTGGCCGAGTTGGCGCCCATGACCCAGCGCAGACTTTCCAGCACATTGGACTTGCCGCAGCCGTTGGGCCCGACAATCCCGGTCAGGCCGGATTCAATATGCACTTCCGCCGGGTCGACGAACGACTTGAAGCCGACGAGCCGGAGGCGCTGGAACTGCATGGAGCTAGAGCGTCACCGACGCAGCAGCGGGTCGATGGCGGCGGACAGGCCGGTGAAGGACACGTCCGTGACACGGCGGCCATTGACGAACAGGGCCGGGGTGCCGTCGACGCCAGCCGCAATCGCACCGTCCACCTGGGCCTTGAGCGCAGCAGCGGTGGCGGGTTCGTTGAGGCAGGCGCTGATCTCATCACGCGTGCGGCCAGACGCCGCCACGCCGCGCTCGAAATAGGGGCCGGTGCCCGTCGTCGGCAGGGCCGATTGGGCGGCGAAGAAGGCGTCGATGGTGGCGAAGAACTTGCCCGGCGCCGCGCACTGGGCCACGGCGGCCGCCGCCTGAGCCACATTGACCGGCGGCGTCGGCAGGGTGCGATAGACGAAACGCACCTCGCCCCGGTCGATGTAGCGGGCCTTCAATGCAGGCAGAACCTCATCATGCCAGTCCGCGCAATGCGAACAGGTCAGGGAGGCGTATTCGATGACCGTGACCTTGGCCGTGGACTGGCCCAGGACATGGTCCGCCGCCGTCACCGGCGGCGG
>NZ_JABAZW010000015.1:1255-3147 GCF_018608325.1 Brevundimonas sp.
CATATCAGGAGCCGATGCAGGGCCGGGAGCAGCTAACATCATGCCCATGCCCGGCGTATCTGCCCCTCCACCGAATATGTCCTGGGTAGGGGCAGAAGCAGGCGCAGGAGCACCAAACATATCAGCAGGGGCAGGGGCAGGCGCCGCCACAAGGGCGATGGCCAACGACAGTCCCGTCAACGCGCGCATCATCATCTTACTTGGCCAGGGCTGCGTCGATGGCGGCCGACAGGTCGGCCAGGCTTGCGCCTTCACCGCCCGGCGAGATCACCTGGGTGTCGTTGACGTAGAAGGCCGGGGTGCCGGTCACGCCCTGGGCGCGGGCGGCCTGAACGCGCTTCTCCATCGCGGCGACGGCGTTCTTGTCCGTGACGCACTGGTTGAACTGTTCTTCCGACAGGCCAGCGGCCTGGGCGGTGCGCAGCAGCCATTCGCGCGGCGAGGTGGTGATCATCTCCTGCTGGGTCTTCATCAGCTGGTGGACGACGTCGAAATACTTGTCCGGGCCAGCGCAGCGCGCGACCAGGAAGCCGGCGGTGGCGGCGTCGACCGGCGGGGTCGGCAGTTCGCGGAAGACGTAGCGGACCTTGCCCGTGTCCACGTATTTGGCCTTGAACGCCGGATAGGTGTTTTGCTGCCAGATGGCGCAGTGGGGGCAGGTGACCGAGGCGTATTCGACCACGGTGACCTTGGCGCCTTCAGCGGCGCCCTGGGCCATGTCGCCCTCAGCCGCACCCTTGGCGCCGCCGCCGCAAGCGGCCAGAGCCATGGTCGCCATGGCGGCGCCGGTAATGGCCGCGCGGCGGCTCATGCGGGCGAAGCGGGATTCAGTCTGGGCCATGTGACTTCCTTGATCGGAGCGTTGCCTGATGATCATGCGATTCCCGTGGAAGCGCACAACCTCTGACTTGTCGAGAACAGGTGCGGCGAAGTTTTGTCAATCTTGACTGTTTGGGCGCGACATCGCTGCGCGGCCCAACTTGGCCAGAGCCGCCTTCAGTTCGTCAGGCGCGGAGGCGATGGAGGCGGCCAGATCGGCCTCTGCGGCGGCGGACAGGGGCGGGGGTTTGGGCGCACGTTTCGGGCGTTCGATGGCCTTCACCGGCGGTTTGACCGGGCCTTGGGCGATGCGCAGCTTGCCCACGGTTCCGTCGCCCAGAAACAGGTTCACCTTGGCCAGGATCTCCTCGGACTGATGCTGGACCAGCAGGGCGGCGGCGCTGACGACGCGCAGCTCCAGAATGCCGGGCTGGCCTGCACGGCCCTTGATGATGTTCTTGGGCGAGGTGATGCGCGCCAGCCGTTCGCCGACAATCTCGATCCACAGGGGCTCCAGCCCGCTGGCGCTGCGTCCGAACTGGGCGTCCAGCTTCTTGATCAGGGGCGTCAGGGCCTTGCCTGCGCGCGGGGCGACGCGCGGAGCCGGGCGGGTGCGGCGGCGAGACAGAATCTCGCGGACCTCGGCGTCTGTGGGCAGGGTGCGGCGCATAGGCCTATATAGCCCGACCGATGCCCATAGTCTCTCCTGACATCTCCCTGATCCGTGCAGAACTGCTTGCCTGGTACGACGCGAATGCGCGGGGTTTGCCGTGGCGCGCGCCGCCGGGAGAGGGGACGCGCACCGAGCCGTATCGGGTCTGGCTGTCGGAGGTGATGCTGCAGCAGACCACGGTGCCGCACGCGACGCCCTATTTCCACGATTTCATCCGCCGCTGGCCTACGGTGTCGGACCTAGCCGCCGCGCCGGATGCGGAGGTGATGGCGGCGTGGGCGGGGCTTGGTTACTACGCCCGTGCCCGCAACCTGCTGGCCTGTGCGCGGGCGGTGGCGGGCGCGCATGGCGGTGTGTTTCCGGATACAGAGGCCGGGTTGCTGGCCCTGCCGGGGGTGGG
>NZ_JABAZW010000100.1 GCF_018608325.1 Brevundimonas sp.
CCGCCCCCGCATCTCCTGCGGCCGTCACGTCAAACGCAGGTGCAGGCAGACCGCGCGAAACCAGCGCCATGGCCGCCGCCCGCGCCCGCCGCTGCGACAGGGTCAGATTGGCCTCCGCAGCCCCGACATTGTCGGCCAGCCCCACGATCTTCACGCTGCGCACATTACAGTTGCGCACCTGAGCGGCCGCCGCATCCAGCGCCGTCGTCGCCGCATCCGTCAGCCGCGCCTGGCTCTCCAGGAAATAGACATCAAAACTGACCGGCGCGCAGGTCGATTCCCCGACCACCAGCGCCGTCCTCTTCGGCGTCGGCGCACAGGCCGCCAGCACCGCAATCCCCGCCAGCGCCGCCATCTTGAAACCCGTATTCATCCCCACTCCCTTACTCCCAGCATGAAAAAGGGCGGCCCGCCGTCGACGAGCCGCCCCTGGAATGTCACTCCGACGCGAGCGCCGAAATCGACAGGCCGATCAATAGCGGCGCTGACCGTTGTCCCAGTAGCACTCGTCCTGACGGTTGTCGTAGCAGTAGTAGTAGCGACCTTGGTTATCGCGGTAACGCTGCTGGTTGTTGCGGTCCTGGTTGGAGCCGCGGATGGCGCCTGCTGCGCCGCCGACAGCTGCACCGAGCAGGGCGCCCGTGGCTGCGTTGCCGCTGCCGACGTTGTTGCCGATGATGGCGCCGGCGACAGCGCCGAGACCCGCGCCGACAGCACCCTGACGGACAGCCTGGTTCGGGCCGCTGTTGTTATAGCCGTAAGGGTCGCTGGCGCAGGCCGAAGCCAACAGACCGGCGCCGGCAATCGCGATGATGGCCTTGTTCATAGTGGAATCCTCTTGTCCCATTTGTCCGCCCCGAAAGGGGGAACGCTGGATTATGGCTCCGGTTCCCTGACGAGGCGAATTCAAAAGCCTGTACTATCCGTAATGAAATGCGCGGGAGGACATGAGGTTGCGCGGAAAATCAGGCCGATGCCCGAGCCTTTAAAACCTTAACCGCGACAATGAGTCTTAAAAGCCAAGCTTAGACGGAACGGCAATCTCGGAGAGACGTTCGACCCCGCATGAGCGACACCCTGACCCCCGACACGGCCGCAAGCGCTGATGATCGTCCCGTCCTGACCCCGCACGTTGCGCTGAAGCGCGTGGTGATGCTGGTCAATCCCCTGTCCGGCAGCGTGGGACCACGGGCCGCGGATGAGGCGGAAGCGATCCTGGCCGACTATGATCTGGACGCCACGGTGCTGACGCTGGACGGGAGCAATTTCGAACAGTCCATCGCCGACGCCTTCGCCGCCAAGCCCGACGCCATTCTGGTGCTGGCGGGCGACGGCACCGCCCGATCGGTGGCCACCAAGGCCAAGCCCGACGGGCCGATGATCGCTCCCCTGCCCGGCGGCACCATGAACATGCTGCCCAAGGCCCTGTACGGCACAGCCGACTGGAAGGCCGCGCTGAAACTGGCGCTGGAGGAAGGCGCGTCCCAACCGGTGTCGGGCGGCGAGGTCCAGGGCGAGTATTTCTATTGCGCCGCCATTCTCGGCTCCCCGGCGCTGTGGGCGCCGGCGCGGGAGGCCATCCGCACCGGCAAGGTCAAACTGGCTGTGCAATATGCGCGACGGGCGTTGAAGCGCGCCTTCTCAGGCCGTCTGCGGTTCAAGCTGGACGGCGGCGAGAAACGCCGCACCGAGGCCCTGGTCCTGATCAGCCCGATGATCTCCAAGGCTATGGAGGCCCCCATCGGCCTGGAAGCCGCCGCAATGGATCCATCGGATACGTCCCAGGCCTTCCGTCTGGCCGCCACCGCCCTGTTCAGCGACTGGCGCCATGACCCCGCCGTCTCAACCAGACCCGCCAAGCTGATCGAGGTGCGCGCGCGTTCCAAGATCCCCGCCGTTATTGACGGCGAGCCGATCCTGTTGAAATCAGACGCCGTGATCCGCTTCATTCCAAAAGCCTTCAAGGCGCTGGCCCCCCTGCCCCCGGCGACCGAGGGCAGCATCTAGTGGGGCGCATCCTTCAGTTTTCCGACATTCATTTCGGATGTGAACACAAGCGCGCCTGCGCCGCCGCGCTGGACTACGCCCACGCCACCCCCAATGATCTGGTGCTGATCACCGGCGACATCACGCAGAAGGGCTATCCAGCAGAGTTTGCGGCGGCCCGCGACTGGATGCGCGCCATGCCGGAGCCGCGCTTTGTCATCGTCGGCAATCATGACGTGCCCTATTGGGACGCCATCGCGCGGGTCTTCCATCCCTGGCGGGCCTTCGAGACAGCGACCGGTTTTCCCGCCCATGACGGTCAGTTCGCCTCTAGCGAAGTGATGGTGCGCGGCGTGGTGACGGCGCGTGGATTTCAGGCCCGGCCCAACTGGTCAAAGGGCGTCATCGATCTGGACCAGACGCGGCGGGCGGCGGAAGCGCTGCGCCAGGCGCCGATCGGCGCCCTGCGCATCCTGGCCTGCCACCATCCACTGATCGAAATGGTCGGCACGCCGATGACCGGCGACGTCAAGCGCGGCGACGAAGCCGCCCTGATCTTCGCCGAGGCGGGGGTGGATCTGATCATGACCGGTCATGTCCATGTGCCCTTCGCCATGCCCATCCCCCTGGCGGACCACTGCTCCTATGCCGTCGGCTGCGGAACCCTGTCGCATCGCGAGCGTGGTTCGCCGCCCGGCTTCAATCAGGTCGATTGGGACGCAACGACCATCACCGTGACCGCACTGGCCTGGGACGGAACGGCCTATCATTCGCATCAGGTCTGGCGCCTGCCGCGCCGTCAGGACACCCGAAAGGCGGCCACCGCGCCCGATCCCAACATTCCCGGCGAGTTGGAGAAGGCGGTCGTCTGAACCGTCTTTCGGCGGCATGATCGACCAAGGAAAAGGGCCGGAACTTGCGTTCCGGCCCCTTCGTTTTTCGCCTTGTCAGCGATGCGCTATATTTTAGTGCCGCGTCCACGAAGTCCGCCGGCCACCAGGGCGATGACGAACAGGATGATGGCGATCACAGCGATGAATTTGGCGATCTCGAACGAGAAGTTCGCGATGCCGCCGAAGCCGAGAACGGCTGCGACCAAGGCCACGACCAGGAAGATAATTGCCCAACGAAGCATGGCGTTAGCTCTCCTGTGTTAAGGTTGCCGACGGCGGCCCCAGGGCCGGTCATCAGTCATTCCATCAACGTTTGCGAGCCATCGCCGTTCCGAAGAACAGCGTAGAAACACCCTTACCGGCGGCGACGTCTTCCATAGTTGCTGTTGTCGATCTTGCGGTCCGCCACCATGCTGGCGACGATCGCAGCCAGCGCCGGATTACGCAGCAGCAGGAAGGCCGCGCCCAGTCCGCCGACTGCGCCGACGATCGGCCGTTCACGGACCAGATGCAGCAGTTTGCCAACCAGACCTTCCGGCTCATCCTCCTCGTCATCATCGTCATGCCCATCCCCCTTCAGGAAGACGAGGGACGTGATCAGGGCCACAAGCGCGAACAGACCGAAGGTGACGGCGGCGGCGCCCAGCGGGGTCAGCACCAGGCTCAACCCGTAGAAGATCGCCAGCCCGAGGAAGACCACGGCCAGAAACAGGCTTGCGGCGACCACGCTGACCGCCACAAGGCGCTTTACGATGCCCTTGAACATCAGCGACGACGGCCGGCGAGCAGCAGGCCGATCACGACGCCGACGCCCAGGGCGATGGCGGTCGATTGCAGCGGACGCTCCTGCACGCGTTCGACGACGTAACGCTGGGCTTCATCCAGACGCTCAGCAGCGTCGTCATAATATTCACGACCCTGAACGCGGGCCTGCTCGTAATAGCCGCGAGCCTGTTCGCGCACTTCGTCGCTCTTGGCGCGCAGACGGGCTTCCGCCTCGGTCGCCTTCTCGCGCAGGCGCTGGGTTTCCTCGCGCGCGCCGGTCTTCAGATCCTCCTTGAGGGTCTTCAGGTCGTTCTTGATGTCTTCTCGTGCCTTGGTGGTGGCCATGATGCGCGCTCCGATTTCAAGCTTTACAATAGAATAGGGAAGCCCGACTGCCAACGCCACACCGTGGTCAAGGTTCCCGCACCCCAACACGACAGCTGGCTCTCGTCAGGCGCCATTCGTCGCACTACAAATGAACGCATGACCCGCTGGCTGTTTCCACCCCGCCCGACCCCTTCCCTGCCCATCGTCGGCGACGACCGGCGCTTTCCGGTGCGCCGCATCCTGTGCGTGGGCCAGAACTACGCCGCCCATGCGCGCGAGATGGGATCGGACCCGGAGAAGCAGACGCCCTTCTTCTTCACCAAGCCGGGTGACGCGGTGGTGTCGGATGGGGCCAACCCGGCCTATCCATCCGCAACGGCCAACCTGCATTATGAGGCGGAACTCGTCGCCGCCATCGGCGAAGGCGGTCAGATTGTGGGCTGGGCCGTCGGCTGCGACCTGACGCGCCGCGACCTGCAGGCCGAGGCCAAGAAGGCGGGTCGTCCGTGGGACGCCGCCAAGGGTTTCGACCAGTCAGCGCCCTGCGGCCCCATCACCCTGGGCGCCCTGCCCGATCCGGCGGGCGCCATCGCCCTGACGGTGAACGGCGAGACGAAACAGTCCGGCACGCTGGACGACATGATCCTGAACCCAGACCGCATCGTCGAGGCGGCGGCTAGTCTATGGTCGCTAGAGCCCGGCGACTTGATCTTCACCGGCACCCCGTCGGGCGTCGGCCCGGTGGTCAAGGGCGACAAGGTGGTCGTCACGGTCATCGGCCTTGAAACCCTCAGCTTCGAGATCGTCTGATGATCCTGCATGGCTATTGGCGGTCCGGCGCCAGCTACCGCGTCCGCATCGGTCTGGCCCTGAAAGAGCTGGGCTATGAACTGTCGGCCCATGACCTGCGCAAGGGCGAGCAGAAACAGGCCGATTATCTGGCATTGAATCCCCAGGGCATGGTCCCCGCGCTTCAGGACGGCGATCTGGTCATCACCCAGAGCCCGGCCATTCTGGAATGGCTGGAGGAGACGCATCCCGAACCGGCCCTGCTGCCGAAAACAGCCAATGACCGCGCCAGCGTCCGCGCCATGGCCGCCCTGATCGGCTGCGACATCCATCCGTTGAACAATCTGCGCGTCCTGAAATCCTTACGGCATGACTTCAACGCTGATCAGGACGCCATCGACGCCTGGGCCGCCCGCTGGATCGCGCCGGGCTTCGACGCCCTGGAGACGCTGGTGAAGCAGCATGGGCGCGGCTGGTGCTTCGGCGACGCCCCGACCCTGGTCGACTGTTACCTGATCCCGCAGCTGTATTCGGCGCGCCGGTTCAACATCGATCTGTCGCCCTGGCCGGTTCTTCTGGCGATCGAGGAGCGGGCAAACGCCCACCCCGCCTTTGTTTCCGCCCATCCTGACCGCCAACCAGACGCCGACGCCTGACCGCATATCAGTGGTGGATAAGTAAGGATCGCGTAACGTCTCGCTCAGCGTCCCTTAAGTATTCCGCGTCATTGTCCGAGGGTGACGTATTCTCCCGCCACACCTTCGGCGTCTTCGCCCACCCATCGCCTGGCTCTCGCCGTGGTGACCGAGCCTGCGCGTGCGTCGTCCGCCTTCATGACCGCCCCTTCCGGCGCGCGGGAGGAGGCGATGCGTTTTCTGCTGCAGACCGGGGCGGATGCGGGCGTCAAACTGATCGCCACACGGCCTGAGGGCGACAACGAACGTCTGCTGGGACAGGCCTGGCCCTTCCCCTCGCCCTTCCAGGTGACGGTACGGACTGTGGGCCTGAGCGAAGGTCTAGATCGGATCGAAGCCCGCGCCCGTCGGTCGCTGGAACGGATGGGCCTGCCGCGGGGAGAAGTTCTGCTGGTCTCCAACGCCGCCGATCTGGCCGGCGCCGAGGGCCGCGCCCTGTGGGACCGGCTGCAAAAGCTGAAGGACCGGGGCCTTTACCGCAGCATCGGATTCTGCGCCGCGCTTGAGGATCAGCCCGCCATGTTGGCGCGGCGGCTGAATGCGGATGTGGTGCAACTGCCCTGCAATCTGCTGGATCAGCGCGCCGTGCATGAAAACGTGTTGGACGCCATCAAGGACACGGGCGCAGCCGTGCATCTGTCGTCTGTCTTTGCGGGCGGCTTGCTGTTCGCAGGCGGGGATGAACTGCCGCCGGAACTAGCCGAACACGCCCTGGCTCTGTCCCGCACGCGCCGACGTCTGGCCGAACAACGCTGCGACCCGATGCAGGCGGCGCTGGGTTACGCCCTGTCGCTGAAAACCGTCGACAAGATCGTCGCCAGCGTGGCCTCCGCCGCCGAACTGCGCGCCATCCTGGCCGCAGCCCACGCACCCTGCCCCGACCTGGACTGGTCGACGCTGGCGCTGGAGGCGCCGGCGGGTTTCACCGCCGACGCCCGCGCTAGGATCAGTAGCGCAGCCTGATCCCGACATAGCCCGAACGACCGGGCTCGCCGTAACCGAACACCTGCTGATAGTGTTTGTCGGTCAGGTTCTCGATCCGCGCCGTCAGGGTGATGTTGTCCGTCAGCACATAGGCTGCGTTCAGATCGCCGGTGACGAAGCCCTTGCGGATCACCGTCGAGAAACCGCCCGAGTCGTACTGCTCGTCTTCTGCACGAACGGTCAGAGCGCCGGACAGACGCTCGCCGCTCCAGCCCAGCGTCGCCGAACCGGTATGCTCCGGCACGCGCAGCAGGCGGGCTCGCGTGGTGCGGTCCGTGGCGTCGGTCCAGGCATAGGCCAGGGTCAGGTCGAAGCCTGCGCCCAGACGCGCGCTGCCCTCCAGCTCAACACCGTCCGAACGGGTCTTGGCGATGTTGATGTAGCGACCTGCGACGTAGGAAATCTGATTCTCGACGTTCAGGCGATAGACGGTCGCGCGGCCATCGAAACGACCGTCAGCCGAGGCCCAGCCCAGCGCCAGCTCAACGCTGTCGGCGGTTTCAGGCTTCAGTTCCGGCCAAGGCTTGGGCGCATAGCACCAGTCGCAAAGCGCCTGCACCACCGTCGGCGCCTTGAAGCCGGTGCCATAGGCGCCCGAGACGGTGAAACCGCCGCTCAGGTGATAGGCGGCCGAAACCCGGCCCGTCGTCTTGGAGCCGAAGTCATCGGTGTCGTCGTAACGCAGGCCGGTCGTCACGTTCAGGGCGCCGGCGTCATATTGCGCCACGCCGAAGACCGAGGTCGTGCCCAGACCACGCGACAGACCCGTGGACAGGTTGCCCTTGGACTCTTCACGCTCGGCGCCGAAGGCGTAGGCGGTGTTCTGGCTCTTGCCGTCCGCCTGCCAGCGATAGACCTGACGGTCGCCGCTGAACGTCGAGCCGACGCCGCCGCTGTAGGACGTGCGGTCAATGTCCGAGGCTGAGACGCTGAACTGGTGCTTGAGACTGAACGCCTGGGTCGTGACGCGGGTGAAACCGGACCACTGCTCGCTGTCGGCCGTGTCGTCGGTATCGGCCAGCATGTAGTTGGGGGCGGGGAAGCCGTCGAGATCAACATGGCTCTTCACCCAGCGAACCGAACCGTCGATCTTGGTCGTGTCGTTGAAGGCGTAACGGCCCTTGGCGCCGACCGTGGTGTTGCGCAGGCCGTCACGCTCGGTGTTGCCGTCTTTTTCGTCAGCAGCCGAAATGCCGTCCGTTTCGAAACGCGAGACATAGGCGCCGAAGGCATATTTGTCGTTGGCCACGCCTGCCGACAGGCGACCGCGCACGGTTGAGAAGCTGCCAGCCTCGGCCTCGGCGCGCACACCCTGGACTTCCTGGGTGGTGAAGGAGATCACGCCGCCGATGGCGTCCGAACCCCACAGCGACGACTGCGGGCCGCTGAGCACTTCGATGCGGTCGATGTCGGCCAGTTCGAAGGATCCAAAGTCAAAGGCGCCGTTGATCTCAGCCGGATCGTTGACGGGCGCGCCATCGACCAGAACCAGGGTCTTGCCGGGCGCGGCGCCGCGCATGCGGACCTGCGTCAGACCACCAAAGGCGCCGGTGCGGGCGATGGACAGGCCCGGAACAGCCGTCAGGATGTCAGCAGCGAAGACGGCGCCGTGCTTTTCAATCGTCTGGCTGTCGATGACGCGCGCGCCCGGCGTGTCGGCGACGATGGCGGGCAGACGGGTGGCGGTGACGACGACGTCGCTGACCTGGACAACGTCCTCGGCCATGGCGGGCGCGGCGATGGCGACGACCGAGAGCGCGGCCGAGGCGAGAAGAATGGAACGCTTCATTGAGCGAAATCCCCATTGCGGTCCCGCGAGTGCGCGCGAGAGACCGATGTAAACGAACCGATCCGCCAGACCCGCTGGGGTCTGGACGGCGCAAGATCGGGTCGCTGCAACGGAAAGAAACCGCGCCTCTGCCTATTCCCGGACAGGAGCGAGCGACGACGGGCGGCCAGGTCTCCTGGCTTGCGGTTCAACAAACATCGCCCTCGCCTTCCCAGCCAATAGGCCAGTGACGCCGGGGTCGCGGACCCCGGACGGACGACGCTCTCGCCGCCTACAGTTGCGGGAACAGCCGTGGTGTCTGACCACGTTCCCTAAACCGCCTGCCTGAGGCTATCGCAGGGGGGACAAGCCTGTGCAAGGCTGGCGGAACGGGCTTGAGGCGTCGGTTCTGATCCGTCACCCTAGGGCCACATGAACGCGCCTGTGACCCATCCCCCCGAAATCGCCGCCGCTCTTGAGGGCGCGACGCCCTTCATGGCCCAGTATCTGACGGCCAAGGCTGGGCAGGCGGACGCCATCCTGTTCTTCCGCATGGGCGACTTCTACGAACTGTTCTTCAAGGACGCCGAGGTCGCGGCGGCGGCTCTGGGCATCACCCTGACCAAGCGCGGCAAGCATCAGGGCGAAGACATTCCGATGGCTGGCGTGCCGGTCCATGCGCTGGACGGCTATCTGGCCCGCCTGATCCGCATGGGCCACAAGGTCGCCATCTGTGAACAGTTGGAAGACCCCGCCGAGGCCAAGAAGCGCGGGGGCAAGGCCGTGGTGCATCGTGGCGTGGTCCGTGTCGTCACGCCCGGCACCCTGACCGAGGACAGCCTGCTGGACGCACGCGGCGCCAACCGTCTGGCGGCGGTCGCGGTGCGCAAGGGACGCGCGGCGGTCGCCGTGGTCGAACTGTCGTCCGGCGCGGTAGACAGCGTCGCCTGCTCCATCGAGGATCTGGGCGCGGCCCTGGCCGCCTTCCGCCCGTCCGAGGTTCTGGTCACCGACCGGATGTATTCCGACGAGACGACCAGAGACGCCCTGAACGGATCAGGCGGCGTGGTCCAGGCCCTGGCCAGCGCCATCGCAGAGCCGCAGGCGGCGCGGACGCGGGTCGAACGCCTGTATGGCGTGGCGGCTCTGGACGGTTTCGGCGCCTTCGAAGAGGCCGAGGTTTCAGCGCTGGGCCTGATCGCCGCCTATCTGGAGACGACCCAGGCGGGCAAGGTTCCGGCCCTGGCCCCGCCGCGCCGATTGGGCGACAGCGGGTTTCTGGCCATCGACCCGGCGACGCGCGCCAGTCTTGAGATTGACCGCACCCAGCGTGGCGAACGCGAAGGTTCGCTTCTGGCCTCCATCGACCGCACCGTCACCTCGGGCGGGGCGCGGGCGCTGGCGGAACGGATCGCCCGACCCCTGCGCGATCCCCTCGCCATCAATGAACAGCTCGACGCCGTCGAATGGATGCTGGAGCGGCGCGATCTGCGTCGTGATCTGCGCGACGGTCTTAAGGCCTCATCGGACGTGGCCCGCGCCGTCGGGCGTCTGGCGCTGGGGCGCGGTGGTCCGCGCGATCTGGCCGCTGTGCGCGTCGGGCTGTCGATTGCAGAGGGCATCGCCGGCCTGTTTGTCGGACAGGTCGATCCCCTGGCCGGCCAGCCGCGTCGCATTGCGCTGGCGCTGGACCGGCTGACCCTGTCGGCTGATCTGTCCCGGCTGAAGGCCGATCTGGTCGACGGCCTGATCGACGAGCCGTCGCATCTGGCCCGCGACGGCGGCTTCGTCCGCCCCGACTATCGCCCAGAACTGGACGCCGCCCGCACCCTGCGTGACGACAGCCGTCGCGTGGTCGCCGATCTGGAGGCCCGCGCCGTCGCCGAATCCGGCGTGCCGTTCAAGGTCAAGCACAACGCCGTACTAGGCTATTTCCTTGAGACCTCGGCCAAGACGGCGGAGGGCCTGCTGCGCGCCGGTCCCGACAGCCCCTTCATCCATCGCCAGACCCTGGCCAATCAGGTCCGCTTCACCACCGTCGAACTGTCGGAACTGGACGCCAAGATCAGTCAGGCCGGTCACCGCGCCCTGGCCATCGAGGGCGAGGTCTTCGAAAACTGGCGGCGCGAGATCGCCCGTCTGGCCCAGCCGCTTCAGGCCGTGGCCGAAGCTCTGGCCGAACTGGACGCCCACGCCGCCCTGGCCGAATGGGCGCAGGAAGTGGGCGCGACCCGCCCCGTCGTGGACGACACCCTGATCTTCTCGGTCGAGGCCGGTCGCCACCCCGTGGTCGAGGCGGCGGTGAAGGCGCAAGGCGATCCCTACACCCCCAACAACGCCCGTCTGGACGGATCGGGCGCCGACTGCGCGCGTCTGGCCATTGTCACCGGCCCGAACATGGCCGGTAAGTCGACCTTCCTGCGCCAGAACGCGCTTCTGGTGATCCTGGCCCAGGCCGGGGCCTTCGTGCCGGCGCGTTCGATGCGTCTGGGCGTGGTGGACCGGCTGTTCAGTCGGGTGGGCGCAGGCGATGATCTGGCGCGCGGCCGCTCCACCTTCATGATGGAGATGGTCGAGACTGCCGCCATCCTGACCCAGGCCACGCCGAAGAGCTTCGTGGTGCTGGACGAGATCGGGCGCGGCACCGCCACCTATGACGGTCTGGCCATCGCCTGGGCCACCGCCGAGGCCCTGCACGAAACCAATCGCGCCCGCACCCTGTTCGCCACCCACTATCACGAGCTGGCTCAGTTGGAGACGCGGCTGGACCACGTCTGCAACCTGTCGATGGTCGCCAAGGAGTGGAACGGTGATCTGGTCTTCTTGCACGAGGCCGCGCCCGGCGCCGCAGACCGATCCTATGGGGTGCAGGTGGCCAAGCTGGCGGGCGTGCCGACATCCGTGGTCGCCCGCGCCCGTTCGGTGCTGGAGCGGCTGGAGGGCGAAAAGGCCGCCACCGCCCGTCTGGACGACCTGCCCCTGTTCGCCGTCGCCGAGCCGGAGCCGATCCGCGGCCCCTCGGTCGTGGAGACAGCGCTGCAGAACATCGACCCCGACAGCCTGACCCCGCGTGAAGCGCTGGAGGCCCTGTATCGCCTCAAGGGCCTTGCGTAACAGCGCACGAGACGTGCGGGCGGCGACTGCCTATGTTTGACGCATGACCGCAGCGACGCCGACACTGGACGATCTTCTGGAGACGGCCGCACGCGGCGACGATCCACGCGCCGCCGTCGCCGCCGTCCTGAAGGCTGCCTACGCCGCCGCCCGCGCCCGCGCCGAACGCAGACTGTCCTCTGGCGCCAAGGGCCGTGACGTGGCGCGTCTGTACGCCGCCGCCGCCGATGAGATGCTGGGCGCGCTGTGGACGGTGGCGACCAAGGTGTTGTGGCCTGTGTCTGCGGTAGAAAGCGAGCGCCTATCGCTGGTCGCCGTCGGCGGCTATGGGCGGCGTGTTCTGGCGCCCTATTCCGACCTGGACCTTCTGTTCCTGCGCCCCGCCAAGGCCACGCCGCGCAGCGAGAAAGTGGTCGAGTTCGTCCTCTATGTCCTGTGGGATCTGGGGGTTAAGGTCGGCCAAGCCGTGCGATCGGTCGAGGAATGCCTGACCCTGTCGCGCACCGACATGACGGTGCGGACCACGCTTCTTGAAGCCCGCTGGCTGGCGGGCGACGAGGCGCTGGCCCGGCTGATGATCAACCGGTTTCAGGACATGGTGGCCAAGTCCGATCCCCGCCCCTTCATCGCCGCCAAGCTGGAGGAGCGCGCGGTCCGCCACGCCAAGACCGGGGCCGTCCGTTATCGGGTCGAACCCAACGTCAAGGACGGCAAGGGGGGGCTTCGCGATCTGAACACCCTGTTCTGGATCGCGCGCTCGCTGGCGCCCGAGAGCCGACTGGGCGCCGCCGTCATGGATCAACTATTGACTGCGCGTGAGCGTCGCATCTCCGACGATGCGTTCGACTTCCTGTGGCAGGTGCGCATCCACCTGCATCTGATCGCGGGTCGAGCCGAAGAAAAACTGACCTTCGACATGCAGCCCGAAGTGGCCCGCCGCATGGGCTGGAGCGGGCGCGGCGACGAACCGGCGGTCGAACGGTTCATGCGCCGCTATTTCCTGATCGCGCGCGATGTCGGCGCCCTGACCCGCGCCATGTCGGCCAAGCTGGAGGCCCGCCACCAGAAGACGGCGCAGGGCCTGTCGCGCCTGATGACGCCCTTCCGCCCTGCCCGCCGCAAGCTGGAAGTCGAGGGCTTCTGGGTCGATCAGGGGCGGCTGTCGATCGAAAGCCAGGAGGTCTTCGCCGCCGATCCGGTCAAGCTGCTGACGTTGTTCTCCTGCGCCGACCGCCATGATCTGGACCTGCACCCGGACGCCTTTTCGGCGGTGACCCGATCCCTGTCGCTGGTGACGCCCAAGCTGCGGCGTGATCCGGCGGCGACACGCGCCTTTCTGGACGTGCTGGCCCACGGGCAGAGGCCCTATCGCAGCCTGACCATCATGAACGAGACAGGTCTGCTGGGCCGTTTCCTGCCCGAATGGGGGCGGATCGTCGGCCAGACCCAGTTCAACATGTACCACGCCTATACGGTGGACGAGCACACGCTGCAGGCCATCGGCATCATCAACGACATCGCGCGCGGCAAGCTGGCCGCCGACCACCCGATGGCGTCCGAGATCGTGCACCTGATCTCGGACATGGAAGCCCTTATGCTGGCCATGCTGTTGCACGACGTCGGCAAGGGGGGCGAGCGGGGGCAGTTGGAGGACGGCGCCATCGCCGCGCGGCGCGCCTGCGAACGGCTGGGCGTCGATCCCCGCCGCATCGAGTTGATCGTCTGGCTGGTCCGCAGTCACCTGGCCCTGTCGGACTATGCCCAAAAGCGCGATCTTAGCGATCCGGCGACCATCCGCGCCTTCGCCGAGTTGGTCGGCGATCCCGAGCGGCTGCGGATGCTGCTGGTCCTGACCGTCGCCGACATCCGCGCCGTCGGGCCGGGGGTGTGGAACGGCTGGAAGGGGCAGTTGATGCGCACCCTCTATGACCGGGTCAACGCCCTGTTCCGGGGCGAGGACGTGGCCAGCGCCGACCCTCTGGCCGACTATGCCGATCTGGTGGAGCGCGCCCGTTTGACCGGCGCCGCCGCCGAAGCCGTGCCGACCCTGGCGGTCGAGGGCCTGCCGGTCCAGACCACCGAAATCTCCATCGCCGCCGCCGACCGGCCCGGCCTGTTCGCCGATCTGGCCCAGACCATGGCGGCCCTGGGCGGCGACATCACCGACGCGCGTGTGGCCACCAGCGACCAGGGCGTGGTGCTGGACGTCTTCCGGGTTCAGGACGGCGCGGGTCTGCCCTACGGCCAAGCGGAACCCCGACGTCTGAAGATGCTGGTCGAGGCGCTGGAGCGGGCTGCGCGCGGCGAGGGACGGATCGGCAAGGCCCCCGAACCCGTCGGCAACGCCCGCAAGGCCGCCTTCGAGGTGCGCCCCGTCGTCATGATCGACCACCACGCCAGCGAGACGGCCACGGTGGTCGAGGTGTCCGGCGCCGACCGACCGGGTCTGCTGGCGGCCCTGTCGCGCGTCTTCAACGACGAGGGGCTGAACATCCGCTCAGCCCACGTCGCCAGCTATGGCGAGCGGGCGGTGGACAGCTTCTATGTGGTCGACCGCAAGGGGCGAAAGATCACCTCGGAACAGCGGATCGATGAACTGAAAACCGCGCTGGAGGCCGTGCTGGACCGCCGCGCCCCCGCCCCCGCCGGACGCAAGGTCGCCTCGGCCCGCGCCAGCGCCCGCGACGTCTCCGAACTGGGCCGCCGCAGCCCCCGCGCAAAGCCCGTATCGCCGGGCGCTCAGTCGCGCTAAGCGTCGAACTTCCCTCGCCTTCACCGAATGACCGCATGAGCCTCGCCCGCAATACTCTGGTTCAGTCATCGCTGACCCTTGGCAGTCGTCTCCTCGGTTTCGTTCGTGATCTGGCGCTCTCGGCCCGTTTTGGTCAGGGCCCGATGATGGACGCCTTCACCACGGCGTTGATGCTGCCCAACATGTTCCGGCGCCTGTTCGCCGAGGGCGCCTTCGCCCAGGCCTTCGTGCCGGTCTATGGCGGGGTCAAGACGCGCGACGGCGACGCGGCGGCGGCGGTCACGGCGTCCGAGGCCCTCAGCTTCATGCTGGCCATGGTGGCGGGCTTCTGCATCCTGTTGCAGGTCGTCATGCCGTGGATCATGCCGTGGCTGCTGTCCGCCTATCGCGACCAGCCCGAGGTGCTGCGCGCCGCCGTGATCGCGACCCAGCTGGCCATGCCCTATCTGGCCTGCATGACGGTGGCCTCGCTGCTGTCGGGGGTGCTGAATACGGGCGGGCGTTTCGCCCTGTCCGCCGCTGTGCCGGTGTTCCTGAACCTGTGCACCCTGGCGGCGCTGGTGCCGCCCATGGTCCTGCCCATCCCTCAGGAGACTGTGCTGCTGATGGTCGCCACGGCGGTCACCATCTCGGGTCTCATTCAGGCGGTCCTGCTGTGGTGGGGTGTGCAGCGTCTCGGCGTGCGGCTGAAGATCGGCCTGCCCCGTCTGACCCCCAATGTCCGCCACACCCTGGCCCTGGCCGTGCCCGGCGCACTGGCGGGCGGCGCGCTGCAGATCAACTCCCTGGTGTCGCAATTTCTGACCGGCTCGGACGAGGGCGCGCGCTCGGTCCTCTATAACGCCGACCGGCTGTATCAACTGCCGCTGGGTTTGGTCGGGGTGGCCATCGGTCTGGCGCTGGTTCCGCGCCTGACCAAGGCCTTCGTCGCCGGCGATCATGAAGGCGGCCAGCGCACGCTGGACGACGGGATCAATCTGGCCATGGCCTTCACCCTGCCCGCCGCCGTGGCCCTGTTCGTCATTCCCTTCTTCATCATCGACGCCACCGTGACGCGCGGCGCCTTTACCTCGGCCGACGCCAGCCGCACCGCCGATGTGCTGCGCCAGTTCGCCTGGGGCGTGCCCGCCTTCGTTCTGGCCAAGGTCCTGACCCCGCCCTTCTTTGCGCGTCAGGACACCCGTCGCCCGATGATCTTCGCCATCACCAGCGTCGTCATCACCGTCATTCTGGGATCCGGCCTGTTCTTCTGGCTGCGCGCACAGGGCTGGGACGGCGTGCTGGGTCTGGCCATCGCCACCAGCACCTCGGCTTGGGTCAATGTCGCCCTGCTGGGCGGGGTTCTGGTGCGCGAGAACAGCTGGCGTCCGTCGCCCGCCTTCCTGTCGCGCATCGGCCGCGTCGTCGCCGCAAGCGCTGTCATGGCCGCCATCCTGTTCGCCGCCAGCATCAACTATGGTCTGCTCAGCCACATCTTCCTGGCCAAGGAGATCGCCGTGCTGATCGTCTGTGGCGTGGGTGCGGTCCTGTACGGCGCCTGTCTGTTCCTGTTCCGCGCCGTCACGCTGTCGGAGCTGAAGGCGACCCTTCGCCGCGAACCGGGCGCCGCCAATGTCTCCGGTCTGGACTGATCGGTCCTGAACCGATAAGCGCGAGGCCATGACGAACTCGGGCTTCATTTTCGATCTGCGATGGCGCGGCTGAACAGCCGCTCCCTTCGCCACGCCTGACACTGATTTTCCGAGATTCAATCCATGACTGACCAGACCCCGGCCCCCGCAGCCCCGGCCTACACCGGCCCGCGCCGCATCCTGTCCGGCATCCAGGCCTCCGGCGCCCTGCACCTGGGCAATTACCTCGGCGCGCTGAAGCGTTTCGTCGAGCTTCAGGACCAGGGCGCGCCCGTCTTCGTCTTCGTCGCCGACATGCACGCCATCACCGTCTGGCAGGACCCGGCCAAACTGGCCGCCCAGACGCGTGAGATCGCCGCCGCCTATCTGGCGTCCGGCCTTGATCCGGCGAAATCGATCATCTTCCCGCAGTCGTCGGTGCGCGCCCATGCCGATCTGGCCTGGGTCTTCAACTGCGTCGCCCGCCTCGGCTGGCTGGACCGGATGACCCAATTCAAGGAGAAGTCGGGCAAGCACAAGGAACGCGCCTCGGTCGGCCTCTACACCTATCCGGTGCTGCAGGCGGCGGACATCCTGCTGTACAAGGCGACCGAAGTGCCGGTCGGCGAAGACCAGAAACAGCATCTGGAGCTGACCCGCGACATCGCCCAAAAGTTCAACAACGACTTCGGCGTGCCCGGCTTCTTCCCCGTGCCTGAACCGGTCATTCAGGGGCCTGCGACGCGCGTCATGTCCCTGCGTGACGGGGCAGCGAAAATGTCCAAGTCGGACCCATCCGACAACAGCCGCATCAACCTGACCGACGACGCCGACACCATCGCCTCCAAGATCAGGAAGGCCAAGACCGACCCGGCCCCCCTGCCCGAGACGCTGGACGAACTGAACGACCGCCCAGAGGCCAAGAATCTGGTCGCCATCTATGCCGCTCTGGCAGGCCTGACCCGCGAGCAGGTGATCGCCGAGTTCGGCGGCCAGGGTTTCGGCGCCTTCAAGCCTGCGCTGGCTGATCTGGCGGTGGCGTCCATGGCCCCGGTCACGGCGGAAATGCGTCGCCTGTTGAACGACCCGACCGAGATCGACCGGGTCCTGGCCGACGGCGCTCAGCGTGCAACCGAGGTCGCCGATCCGGTGATCGCCGAGGTCAAGAAGATCGTCGGCTTCTGGGGCTAGGCTCTGGCGATTATCGGACGCGGCGTCCGGGCGGTCTGTTCCGCCCGGGGCCGTCACCGGATAGAGTATCGGTCATGAGCCATCCCCTCGACCGCGCCATCTGGAACGCCCTGAACACCCGGCTGTCGTCCTTCGCGACGCCGGATTCCAATGCCCACGCCGTGCGCATTGACCCCGAGGTCGGCGTCTTCCTGGCGTGTGCCGACGACACCCCCGACAGCGTCGCGGCCTTGGGCCAACTGGCGCGCGCCTATCCGGGCGCAGGCCTGATCGAGGTCGAAGGCGCCGCCATCGCGGATGTCTTGCCGACGGGTGTTGCGGTCTCCAGCCGCATTCCACTGGTGCAGATGACGGCTCAGGCCCTGACCGCCAGCAGCCGGTCCGTGACCTATGAAACCCTGACTGAGGCCGACGCCCCGGCCATGCTGGCGCTGGCCACACTGACCAAGCCCGGACCGTTCCGGTCGTCCACACGCAAGCTCGGCCCCTTCATTGGTGTGAAGCAGGACGGCGAACTGATCGCCATGGCCGGGCGGCGTCTGCGGGTCGACGGCTTCACCGAACTGAGCGGCATCTGCACCCACCCCGATCACCGGGGCAAGGGTCTGGCCGCGGCCCTGTCGCGCGCTGTCGTCGCCGAGATTCTGGCCACAGGCGAGACAGCCTTCCTGCACGCCTTCGCCGATCATGAGGCGACCATCGCCTTCTATCGCTCGTTGGGCTTCGAGGTTCGGGCGCGGATGACCTATACGGTTCTGGCGGACTGACGACAGGAGCACGACATGAGCGGGTATGAGGCCAGGATCATCTGGGAACGCGGCGACCAGCCCTTCCTGGATAAACGCTACAGCCGCGCCCACACCTGGACGTTCGATGGCGGCGCTGTGGTGCCGGGATCGTCGTCGCCGTCCAGCGTGCCCCTGCCGATGTCGGACGCCGCCGCTGTCGACCCGGAGGAGGCGATGATCGCCTCCCTGTCCAGTTGCCACATGCTGTGGTTCCTGGCCTTTGCCGCCAACGCCGGTCTGGTGATCGACACCTATGCCGACGAGGCGTCCGGCAAGATGGGCAAGGACGAGAACGGCCGCCGCTATCTGGCCGAGGTCTTCCTTCGCCCCTACACCAGTTTCAGCGGCCGTGAGCCGGACCAGCAGGAGATCGACGCCCTGCATCATCAGGCCCACGACCACTGCGAAATGGCCCATTCGGTGCGGGCCAAGATCAGTATTGAGGCCCGGCTCGGCTAGGCCGTCTCTTCCTCGATCAGGGACCGGAAGATGGCGTGGGCCGCCGTCATCCCGTCCGAGGTCGCCAAGGTGATGTTCGACGCCGCTCGCGCCAGATCTCCAGCGGCGAAAACACCCGGCTGAGAGGTCTGCTGCAGACCGTCCACCTTGATGATGCGGCCCATGGGCGTATCGGCCATCTCGCAGCCCAGACGTTCCGCAAACGGACTGGCCACCCGGACATTGGCCCCGACGAAGATCGCCTTCAGCGGAATGAACCGCCCATCCGCCAGACGCGCACCCGTCAAGGTCGGCGCCTCGCCTTCCAGTGACACGATGGGCGTCGGCTCGATGGTCACGCCACGTCGATCCAGTCGATGGGCGCCTTCGGGCGACAATGGGTTGGACAGGTCCATGAACAGGGTCACCTGTCCCCACTCGGCAACCGTGATGGCGTACTGAACCGCGTGCTCACCCCGCCCCAGCACTCCGATGGGTCCGCCGCCGACCTCATAGCCGTGGCACCACGGACAGTGCAGGGCCGTGCGCCCCCAGCGTTCCTTGACCCCCGGAATATCGACCAGCACGTCCTCGACCCCGTGCGACAACAGCAGGCGTCGTCCGCTGGTGCGCGTGCCATCCGCAAAGGCGACCGAGAAACCGCCGTCGATCCGTTCAACCTCCACCGCCTCTGCCGTACGAAAAGAGGCTGTCGGATAGGCTGTCACCTGTGCGCGGGCGGCGGCAGAGATCTCGGCGCCCGGCTTGCCGTCCTGGGTCAGGAAGCCATGGGCACGGGCGGCAAAACGGTTTCTGGGCCTGCCGTCGTCGATGACCAGCACCCGGCGGCGCGCGCGCACCAACTGCATGGCCGCCGACAGACCGGCGTAGGAGCCCCCGATGATCACGGCGTCATGGGGCATGGGTTCAGGTTTTCCCGTGGTGGGCATGGAGACGATCTCTTTCAGGATGGGCGGCCATCCGGTGCGAAAAATCCGCCGCCAGATCAGCCAGTGTGATGTCGTTCAGCCGCGCCACCAGCAGGGCGCGCGCGGCGGCATAGGTTTCAGCCAGGGCGTCATTGACCGCCGCTTCGACCAGACAGCCGTCAGCCTCGACCGGCGGGGTTTCAGGAAATAGGCCCGGCTCGCCCAGCGCCAGATTGACCTGGCCCAGCGTCACCTGATCCAGCGGTCTGGCCAGCCGCCAGCCGCCGCCGTGGCCCTTCTCGGACGCCACCAGCCCCTGTTCGCGCAGGCCCGCCATGGTCCGGCGCACCACGACCGGATTGGTCGACAGACAGGTGGCCAGCATGTCTGAGGTCATGGGCGACCCATGCCGCGCCTCATGCTCGGCCATGTGCAGCAGGGCGTGAAGAATGTTGGAGAGGCGGCTGTCGCGTTTCATGTAACTTCAATTGTTACGTGATGGGCCGCACGTCAAGGCATGACGCGGAGATTCTTTTTCAGGCGTGCGGCGCCACGTCCGTCAGGAAGGCGCTGAAACGGCGCAGCGCCTCCAGCGTCAGTTGCGGATCATGGCGCATAGGGCCGTTGTTGGTCGGCTCGTCAAAGGCGTGGGTGCCGACGGCGACCCAGCTTTCCACCTCAGAACCGCAGTTGCGGATCATGGCGTTGACCATTTCAGCGTTGCGCACGGTGGTCAGGTGATCGCTCTTGCAGGTGACGGCCAGAACCTTGGGGCAATGCCGCCACGGCTTCATCTTGTTGAAGGCGAACGGCCCGATATAGGGATACATCAGCCAGACCGCCTTGACCCCCGACAGGTCCACGTCGCCGGGGTTGGAGACGCCCAGCGTATTGGGCGCGCGATCCGCGCTCATCATCTCCATGATCGACCAGCCGCCGTGGCTCCAGCCGCCCAGAACCAGTTGCGTCTCATCCACATCAGGCCGGGCCGAAATCCCCTGAATCACCGCCAGCACATCCCCCGCCCGTTCGTTTCCGCGCAGGACCAGACCCGTGCAGACCATCGTCAGGGTGAAGTTCCGCCCCCAGCCGCGCGGGCCGTAGGAATCGATGATGAAGGCCCTCCAACCCGCCGCCTTGGCCGCTTCGGCATATCGCGGCAGGTGATCGCGCAAGCCCCCGCAGCCATGGAACATCAGAACCGCAGGCCGGGGCCTGTCGTCGTCCGGGCCGACGACGGTGATGCTCGGTTCGAGTTTGGCCCAGAGGCTGTTCAGGTCGTCCATGCAGGGATTTACGCCGTGTCTTGCGAACGAAAACCAGCCCCTCTTGAACATTTAGACATATCGATATATCTAATCGGTCGTGAATAGATATATCGAAAAGGAAATGACGATGCGATCCAAGGGGATCTTCACTCACCACCGCCGCCACGAGGGCGGCGAACACCACGGCCATGGCCACTTCGGTCACTTCATGAAGCGTGAAATGCGTGGCGGCGGCTTTGGCCGCGGCGAAGGACGCGGTCATGGACGACGCGGCGGCGGCCGCCTGTTCGACCACGGCACCCTGCGCTGGCTGCTGCTGTCGCTGATCGCGGAAAAGCCCAGCCACGGCTATGAGCTGATCAAGGCTGTCGAAACCAAACTAGGCGGCGCCTATTCGCCCAGCCCCGGCGTCATCTACCCCAGCCTGACCCTGCTGGAAGAAATGGGTGCCCTGGTCTCGATCACCGAAGGCGGCAAGAAACAGTATTCGATCACGGATGCGGGCCAGGTTCTGCTGACCGAAAACGCCGAGGCCATCGCCTCGGTGCAGGCGACCATGGACAAGTTCTCCGCCCACGCCCTGCGCCCGGAAATCATCCAGAACGCCATCGGGCGGCTGCGCTCCACCATCCACAACCGCTTGGCGGGCGAACCGGCCCTGACCGAAGATCAGATCGAAGCCATCGCCGCCATCCTGAAAGAGGCTGCAGATCGGGTGGAAAAGGCATGACGGACGCCCTGCGCATTCCCCGTCGCGTCCGCCACGAGCTGAAGTTCCGTGCGCTGGAGGTCGTGTCGGTCGAAAACCTGACGCCCAGTCTGCGCCGGATCGTGCTGGGCGGCGACGATCTGGACGGCTTCACCTCCCTGGGCTTCGACGACCATGTGAAGCTGTTTCCGCCCAAGCCGGGCCAGCCGCTGGTCCTGCCGACGGTCGGACCGGACGGCCCGGTCTTCCCC
>NZ_JABAZW010000095.1:0-3109 GCF_018608325.1 Brevundimonas sp.
ATTTGGTACAAAAACCCCAGTAGTTGGCGCTATACAAGGCGCGGCGGTAGGCGGCGGGGTGATCGCGGGCGGCCTGGGCTATCCGGCGGTCGCTATCGCTGGAGCCGTCTCGGCGGGACTAGGTCTGGCGCTGGTCCTGATCCTCAGCCGAAAACGCGCGCCTGTTGCGGCCTCCGCCGCCTGCTGATCCAGGTTCCGCACGATCTGTTCGCGCAGATCGTGCGGTCTTTGGCGCTGCTCAGCAGGCGCTAAAAGCATGAATACTTGACTTTGGCGAAGGGACTTCTATATCGCACCCAGCCTCGGGACAGGTCTGCGATACGCGCCGCCCGCTCGCCCACAGAGGGGCGGTTCCGTTGCTTGATGCACGCAGACGCTTTTCTCTCCCAAGGATTCATGACCGAATTTACCCAACTGGGCCTCTCACCCACGACTCTTCAGGCCGTCGCCGATACCGGCTACACGACCGCCACCCCTATTCAAGAACAGGCGATCCCGGTCGCCCTGGCTGGCCGCGACGTGCTGGGCATCGCCCAGACCGGCACCGGCAAGACCGCCGCCTTCACCCTGCCTCTGGTTGACCGCCTGTCCACCGGCCGCGCCCGCGCCCGGATGCCGCGCGCCATCGTCCTGGCCCCGACCCGCGAACTGGCCGACCAGGTCGCCGAAAGCTTCGCCAAGTACGCCAAGGGCACCAAGCTGAGCTGGGTGCTGCTGATCGGCGGCGTGTCGATGGGCGACCAGGTTGCGGCGCTGAACAAGGGTGTGGACGTCCTGATCGCAACGCCGGGCCGCCTGCTGGACCTGTTCGAACGCGGCAAGATGCTGCTGACGGGTGTGGAGATCATGGTCGTCGACGAAGCCGACCGCATGCTGGACATGGGCTTCATCCCCGACATCGAGCGCATCTTCAAACTGACGCCGCCGCGCCGCCAGACCCTGTTCTTCTCGGCGACCATGCCGCCCGAGATCACGCGCCTGACGACCGCCTTCCTCAAGGATCCGACCCGGATCGAGGCCTCGCGTCCGGCGATGACCGCCGACACCATCACCCAGTATCTGGTCCGCATCCCGACCAGCGATCCCAAGGCCAAGCGCACCGCCCTGCGCGCCCTGATCGAACGCTCTGACGTCAAGAACGGCATCGTCTTCTGCAATCGCAAATCTGAAGTCGATATCGTCGCCAAGTCCCTGCAGACGCACGGTTTTGACGCCGCCGCCATCCACGGTGATCTGGATCAGGCTCACCGGATGAAGACCCTGGCCGACTTCCGCGCAGGCAATCTGAAGATTCTGGTGGCGTCTGACGTCGCTGCACGCGGCCTGGACATCCCCGACGTCAGTCACGTCTTCAACTACGACGTCTCGCACCACGCCGACGACTACGTCCACCGCATCGGCCGCACCGGTCGCGCGGGGCGTAAGGGCGAGGCCTATATGATCGTCACCCCGTCCGACGACAAGTCGCTGGATAAGGTGTTGAAGCTGATCAAGAAAGACCCGGAAGAATTGATTCTAGACGGCATCGACTTCGCCGCGATCAAGGACAACTACCGCCGCGACGACAAACGCTCGGGCGGACGTGAACGCTCTGGCGAACGCGGCGGCCGTGGCCGTTCGCGCGCTGCTGAACCGGCAGTAACCGAAGCCGCGCCCGTCGTCGCTGCCACCGCTGTCGAGGCCGCCCCCCCCGCCGCCGAAGCTCCCCGCAGCCGCAGCCGCCGCAAGGCCAAGCCCGACACTGTTGTCGTAGCCACGGTCGAAACGCCCGCTGTCGTGGAAGCTGCCATCGTCGAAGCCGTCGAGCCGGTCGAGGCGCGCGCACCCCGTCCCGACCGCGAACCGCAGTTGCTGCAATCGGACCGCCGCGGCGACCGCAAGCCTGCCAAGGACGAGCCCCAGCGTCAGGGCGTCCGTGGCTTCGGCGATGACATTCCGGCCTTCCTGCGCCGCCCGGTCGTCATTCCCGCTTAACCCGTCGTTACGTTTCGCGGCTTAGAACTTCTCCAGGGGCCTCAGAATGGGGCCCATGGGGAAGAGACGAATGTCTAATCAGGTCGAGACAGTTGTGCGCGGGCCGGAAGCCTATGCTCTCGCGCGCAATGTCATCGTCGAAATGGAAAAGTCGGGCGTCTGGCCGACGCCGCTGAATTTCGAACTCTGGCTGCACTATCTGGGCGATCCCGAAGGTCCGCTGGGCCTGGCGATCCAGAAGCTGCTGTCCGAAGCGACCCCCATTTCTGATGAGACCTCCGAAATGCTGGCGGCGGAATTCCTGCCGCGCGGACGTTTGTCGGAAGAAATCCGCGACGCCGGCGCGGTGCTGGATCGCGAATTGTCCAGCATTGCTGAGGCCATCACCAAGGCTCACAAGACCCAGCTCGACTATGGTCAGACCCTGGCTGGCGCCTCTGAGACCATAGAGTCCGCTGATCATGTTTCGGCGCTGAAGGACATTGTCGGCGATCTCAGCACCGCAACCCGCCGCGTGCGCCGCGAAACCGCCATTCTGGAAAAGCGCCTGGCCAACTCCAATCAGGAGGTCGCCCGCCTGCGCGAACATCTGGACCAGGTGCGACGCGATGCGATGACCGACGCCCTGACCAATCTGGCCAACCGCAAGGCTTTTGACGAACAACTGTCCGCCGTCTGCGCGGTGGAATCCAAGACGCCGCTGTGTCTGGCCGTTCTCGACATCGATCATTTCAAGCGTTTCAACGACACCTGGGGCCACCAGACCGGTGATCAGGTGCTGCGTTACGTGTCCACCGTCCTGTCGCGCATCTGCGTCGGCCGCCGCTTCGCCGCCCGTTTCGGCGGCGAGGAGTTCGCCATCATCTTCCCCGGTGAAAGCAGCGGCGCGGTCATGTCCGCACTGGAAAGCATCCGCCAGGAGGTCTCATCACGCGGCCTGCGCCGTCGCTCGACCAATGATGATCTGGGCGCGGTGACCATATCCGCCGGATTTGCAGAGCGTCAGGCGGGCGAAAGCGCCGCCGCCCTGCTGGAGCGGGCCGACGCCGCCATGTATTTCTCCAAGCGCAATGGCCGCAATCGCACCACGTGCTGGACGCCCGATACCCCCGGGATTTCGGACGCCACGTGAGCG
>NZ_JABAZW010000095.1:3119-4817 GCF_018608325.1 Brevundimonas sp.
CGACGCCGCCCTCTACGCCTCCAAGCGCGGCGGACGAAACAAGGTCACCAGCGCCCCCGCTCTCGAAGATGCCGCCTGACAAGCGCGCATTTTTCTGAGCATAGTTCAATTATGCGCAGCCTCGCCTTCAACATCGCCTATTGGATCCTGTCGATCAGCTACGGGCTGACCGCCGCCTTCGCCGCCCTGGCGCCCGGGCGCGGCCCCGCCAGTTGGGTCATCCGCCGCTATGTGAAGCGGATGGTTCAGGCCATGTCGGTCTTTGCGGGCATCAAGCTGGATGTGCGCGGCAAGGAGCGGCTGCCGCAGGGCGCCTTCATCGTCGCGTCAAAACACCAGAGCTGGGGCGACGGCTTCGCCACCTATGATCAGTTCGACGATCTGGCCTTCGTCACCGGCGACCATCTGGAGAAGTTTCCGCTGCTGGGCGGGGTGCTGAAGAAGCTGGGCGCCATCGTCGTCAACTCCTGCGGCGGACACGAAGCCCGCAAGGCGCTGGCCATGCGCGCCGCAGAGGCCAAGGCCGACAACCGCAAGATCCTGATCTATCCCGAGGGCCATCTCGCCCCGATCGGCCAGAAGTACAAATACCGCTCTGGCGTCTGGCACATGTACCGCGACTTCGACATGCCGGTCGTGCCGCTGGCCACCAACCTTGGCCTGTTCTGGCCCGAGGAGAAGTACGAAAAACACCCCGGCACAGCGACGCTGGAGTTCCTGGAGCCGATCCCGGTCGGTTTGGGCAAGGAAGAGTTTCTGGAGCGTCTGGAGGCCGTCGTAGAGGCCCGCACCGCCGAACTGGTCGCTCAGGCGACGGGCGCCCCCGTCACCCCTGCCTTGCTGGTGGACGCGCCAAAGAAATGATCCCTTCTCCCGTCCGGGAGAAGAAAGCGGCTTACTTCTTGGGCTTCTTCGACGCCGCCTTGCGCAGGGCCACATCCAGCGAACGCCGCGCCCAGATCACCGCTTCATCGGGATCATCCAGCGCCGTCTCCGGCAGACTCCAATAACCCAGCGACAGCGTGCGTCCATCCTTGGCCGGATAGGTGAACAGACGTGATCCCGCCGCTTCGAACGCCTCGGCCAGCGCATCATCCGCCTTCAGCCAGACCACGCCGTCGTCCAGCAGGGCGAACGTCAGCCCGCCGACAGAGACTCCTGCCCCACCGAACAGTCGCTTGATCTCAAGCCGCCCCAGGGCGTCGAAATGCTCGCGCACCCATTCGTTGAAGTCGGAATCGAACGCCACCTCAGACGCTGGCGACGGGCACGATGGTGACGCTCTCGCCGCAACCGCAAGCATCCGTCTGGTTCGGATTGTTGAACACAAACTTGGAGGCCAGACGCGTCGTCTCGTAATCGATCTCGGTGCCGATCAGGAACAGCACGGCCTTGGGCTCGATCAGGATGGTGACGCCCTTGTCCTCGACCACCTCGTCCAGCGGCCCGACCTCATTGGCATAGGCGAAGGTGTATTCCTGCCCCGCGCAGCCACCGTGCTTGACGCCGATGCGCAGACCGATGTGGTCGTTCTCGGCATTGTCCAGGATTTCGCGCACGCGATCAGCAGCGGCGTCCGTCAGGGTGACGGCCTTGGGACGCGGACGGCGCGGGCGGGATGTGGCTTGAAGCTCGGTCATCGGGCCTTCCCTTCTCCGTCATCCTCGGGCTTGACCCGAGGATCGGATGCGCCGTCGC
>NZ_JABAZW010000095.1:4827-21144 GCF_018608325.1 Brevundimonas sp.
GGTCAAGCCCGAGGGTGACGGCGTTATTGGTGGCGAACATCAGAACATATTGAGCGCGAGTTTCGCCTCGTCGCTCATCTTGGAGGAATCCCACGGCGGGTCGAACACCAGATTGGCCTTGGCGCTGCGCACGCCCTCGACCTTCTCCACCGCTGTCTCGACCCATCCCGGCATTTCGCCGGCCACCGGGCAGCCGGGCGCGGTCAGGGTCATGTCCACCACCACGTCGCGGTCGTCCGACACGTCGACGCGGTAGATCAGGCCCAGTTCATAGATGTCGACCGGGATTTCCGGATCATAGACGGACTTCAGCGCCTCGATCAGCTGTTCGGTCAAGGTGTCGAGTTCGGCCTGTGACAGGGCGCTCTTCTGGGGTTCATCCCAGGCGGCCTGAAAGGCGTCGCTGTCCTGAATAGTGTTATCGGTCATGGCGTTACACAAAGAAGTTCCGCGCCTTGATCAGCGCGTCCACGAAGGCATCCGTATCCTCCATGGTGTTATATAGGGCGAAGGAGGCGCGTGTGCTCGAGGTCACGCCCAATCTTTTCGCCAGCGGTTCGGCGCAGTGGGTTCCGGCCCGCACGGCAACGCCGTAACGGTCCATGATCTGGGCCACGTCATGGGCGTGCGCGCCCTCGACGGCGAAGGTCAGAAGCGCGCCCTTGCCCTCGGCCTGCCCCAGAATCCGCAGCCAGTCCTGCCCCTGCAGCCTGTCCAGCGCGTGCTGATACAGGGCATGTTCGTGCGCCTGAACCGCCGCGCGATCATACTGCGACAGCCAGTCCAAGGCGACGCCCAGACCGATGGCCTCAAGGATCGGCGGCGTGCCTGCCTCGAACCGATGCGGCGGCTTGGCATAGGTGATCCGGTCCTGTTCGACCCGTTCGATCATCTCCCCGCCCCCCTGATAGGGCGGCAGGGCCTCCAGCGCCTCGGCCTTGCCGTACAGGGCGCCGATGCCAGTGGGGCCGAACAACTTGTGGCCCGTGATCACATAGAAGTCGCAGCCGATGGCCTGCACGTCCGGCGTCGCATGGACCGCACCCTGACAGCCGTCGATCAGCACCTGCGCGCCAACCGCATGGGCCAGACGGGTGATCTCTGCGGCCGGATTGATGGTGCCCAGCACGTTCGACATGTGAGTGACGGCGACCATGCGCGTCCTTGGCCCCAGCAGGTCGGCATAGGCCTCCATGTCCAGCGAACCGTCGTCCTTGATCGGAACCCATTTCAGCACTGCGCCGTACCGTTCGCGCAGGAAATGCCACGGCACGATGTTGGAGTGATGCTCCATCTCGGTGACAATGATCTCGTCGCCCGGCTGGATCGCCATTTTTCCAGTTTTTTGGCCCAGACCATTGGCCACCAGATTGATCGCCTCGGTCCCACCCTTGGTCCAAACGACCTGTTCCGAGGTTTCGGCATTCAGGAAACGGGCGACGATCTCGCGCGCCTTCTCGAACGCCTCGGTCGCCTCGTTCGACAGGGTGTGCAGGCCGCGGTGGACGTTGGCGTAACCGCCCTCCATCGTCGCCACCAGAGCGTCGATCACCGCGCGCGGCTTCTGGGCCGAGGCGGCGTTGTCCAGATAGATCAACGGCTTGCCGTTCACCTGCCGCGACAGGATCGGGAACTGCGCCCGGACGGCGTAGGGATCAAACGTGGTCACAAGCGAGCCGTCAGCCATTCCCTCGCCACCTCTCTTGCGCCCTCGTGGTCGATGCGGTCGATGACCTCGATCAGGAAGGCCTGCGTCAGCAGGGCGCGCGCCTCGTCGGCCGGAATGCCGCGCTGCTGCATGTAGAACAGGGCGCTCTCGTCCAGCGTCCCCACCGTATTGCCGTGCGCGCACTGCACGTCGTCGGCATAGATGATCAGTTCCGGCTTGGCGTCGATCTCAGCCCGTTCAGAGGCGATCAGGGCGTGGTGGCCCATGCGCGCATCAGTGCCGTCGGCCCCGCGCTCGACCACGATCTTGCCCTGGAAGACGCCGCGCGCGGTGTCACGCGCCACGCCCTTGATCAGTTGGCTGGTCGTGCCGTCGACTCCCTGATGATCGACCACACTCGTCAGATCGACGTGCCGGTCGCCCTTCAATGCGTACACGCCGTCCATACGGACGCTCGCGCCCTGTCCGGCATGGGCGATCCGGGTTTCCAACCGTTGCAATCGCGCGCCCGTCGCCACCACAGCCTGCCGATAGGCCGCATCTGGGGCCAACACGACCTCTGTCGATGTCACCGAGATCGCGTCATTCGGTTCTTCGATCAGAACCACGCGTTCAAGCGTTGCCTTCTCCTCGACGAAGATCTCAATCAAAATGTTCGACAGATAGGCTTCACCCCAGCCCTCATAGGACTCAAGCAAGGTGGCGTGCGCACCTGCCTCCACCACCACGCCAACACGCGCATGATGGCCAGTTTTCACGGCGTCACTCAAAATGCGCAACGCAAGGACACGCGGCTCGCCCGCCTTGAACGTGACGATATGCGCGCCTTCCAGCGCCTTGGCGGCAGCCAAAGCACCCATCGGCATTTGATCCGCCATGCGAGGCGAATCCGGACCAGCATGGTGCGTGACCTCGATCCCCGCCTCCATGTCATCCTCCGACCACCAGTTCAGGCGGCCGTTGGCGATCAGCACTTCATTGCGCGTAAGCACCTTGAAGGGACCATGGTTCGGCTCCCCCTCGGGCAGGGCTGGAGACAATGGCGGCTCATCCCGCAGCCAGCGGCGCAGATCAGAGTATTTCCAAGCCTCGGTTCGCCGTGACGGGATAGTCTCGATATTCTTCAGATCGATGCGGAAAGGAGCATTCATGCCGCTTCCGGCAGATACTTGTCGTACCCTTCCGCCTCCAGTTGCAGCGCCAGTTCCGGTCCGCCCGAGGCCACGATGCGGCCGCCGGCCAGCACATGCACCCGGTCCGGTTTGATGTAGTCCAGCAGGCGCTGATAGTGGGTGATGACCAGCATGGCGCGGTCGGGCGAACGCAGGGCGTTCACGCCTTCGGACACGATGCGCAGGGCGTCGATGTCGAGGCCCGAGTCCGTCTCGTCGAGGATCAGCAGCGAAGGCTCCAGCAGGGCCATCTGCAGGATCTCCATCCGCTTCTTCTCACCGCCGGAGAAGCCGACGTTCAGCGGCCGCTTCAGCATTTCGAAGTCCATCTTCAGCGCCTTGGACGCTTCACGGACCAGCTTCAGGAAAGCGGGCGCAGCCACCTCGTCCTCGCCCCGCGCGCGCCGCTGGGCATTCAAGGCCGTGCGCACGAAGGTCAGGGCCGGGACGCCGGGGATTTCGATCGGATACTGGAAGGACAGGAAGACGCCCTTGGCGGCGCGTTCGGCAGGGTCCAGTTCCAGCAGATCATCGCCCGCCCATTCGACCGAGCCCTCGGTCGCCTCATAGCCGGGGCGGCCCGACAGGGCATAGCCCAGCGTCGACTTGCCCGCGCCGTTCGGCCCCATGATGGCGTGCACCTCGCCCGCCGGAACATCGAGCGTCAGGCCCTTGAGGATCGGCTTTTCACCGACGGAGACGTGGAGGTTGTTGATCTTCAGCACGCGATTGAACCTGAAATCTGAATCTTGAATACCGTCATCCTCGGGCTCGTCCCGAGGACCCATTGTTCCGACGCAGTGTCGGTTCGAACTGTAACCAACTGATCGTGTGCGCTGATCCACTTGCCGCGTCTGCTGACCGATGGGTCCTCGGGACGAGCCCGAGGATGACGGGAGGCGGCGAATGCAGTCTGCGCTACTCGCCCGTCGGGCCATGCATCCAGACTGCAGGTCGATCCCATTCCAGAGAAAGGTCCGCCCAGTGCGGGTTGTCTCGCTCGATCAGATTGATCTTCCAGTCGCGGAGATAGCGTTTGATCGCCTTCTCTCGTTTGATCGCGACGATCATCGTTTCGAATGGCTCGAACCACACCAGTTGCGACAGACCATGCACCTTGGTGAAACCGCCGAAGGTCCCGTCCCGATGCTGTCGAACGCGACGATACAGGTCGCTGGTGACCCCCGTATACAAGGTGCCGTACGGCTTGTTCGTCACGATGTAGGCGGCGATGAACGGGCGCTCGTTGGGCATACGGCAAAGTTTGCAGCAGCATGGGCCCTCGGGACAAGCCCGAGGGTGACGGGCTTAGGGGATCAGCCAACTGATCCCTCCAGCGAAATCGCCACCAGCTTTTGCGCCTCGACGGCGAACTCCATCGGCAGCTTCTGCATCACGTCGCGGACGAAACCGTTGACCAGCAGGGCCACCGCCTCTTCCTGCGATAACCCGCGCTGCTGGGCATAGAACAACTGGTCGTCGGACAGGCGCGTCGTCGTCGCCTCGTGCTCCAGCTGGGCCGAGCCGTTGCGGGCCTCGATATAGGGGATGGTGTGCGAACCGCACTCCTTGCCGATCAGCAGACTGTCGCACTGGGTGAAATTGCGCACGCCCGTCGCCTTGGGGTGCACCGAGACCAGGCCGCGATAGGTCGAGTCCGATTTGCCCGCCGACACCGCCTTGGCGATGATCCGCGACTTCGAGTTCTTGCCCAGATGGATCATCTTGGTGCCGGTGTCGGCCTGCTGATGCCCATTGGTGATGGCGATGGAATAGAACTCGCCCGAGCTTTCCTCGCCCTTCAGGATGCAGGACGGGTATTTCCAGGTGACGGCAGACCCCGTCTCGACCTGCGTCCACGACACCTTGGAGCGGTCGCCCCGGCAATCGGCGCGCTTGGTCACGAAGTTGTAGATGCCGCCCTTGCCCTCGGCATCGCCGGGGTACCAGTTCTGGACGGTGGAGTACTTCACCTCGGCGTCGTCCAGCGCCACGATCTCGACCACCGCCGCGTGCAGCTGGTTCTCGTCGCGCATCGGAGCCGTGCAGCCTTCGAGGTAGCTCACATAGCTGCCCTTGTCGGCGATGATCAGGGTGCGCTCGAACTGGCCGGTCTGGCTGGCGTTGATGCGGAAATAGGTCGACAGCTCCATCGGGCATTTCACGCCCGGCGGAATGTAGACGAACGATCCATCCGAAAAGACCGCGCTGTTCAGGGCCGCGAAATAGTTGTCCGAGACCGGCACCACCGACCCCAGATATTGCCGCACCAGATCAGGATATTCGCGCAAGGCCTCGGAAATGGGCATGAAGATCACGCCGACCTTGGCCAGTTCCTCCTTAAAGGTGGTGACGACGGACACGCTGTCGAACACGGCGTCCACGGCGACGCGCGGCGCGCCCTGCACGCCCGCCAGCACTTCCTGCTCCTTCAGCGGGATGCCCAGCTTTTTATAGACTTCCAGAATCTCGGGATCGACTTCGTCCAGAGACTTCGGACCCTCCTTCTGCTTGGGCGCCGCATAGTAGAACAGGTCTTGATAATCGACCGGCTCATACTTCACCGCCGCCCAGGTCGGCTCTTCCATCGCCAGCCAGCGCTCATAGGCGGCCAGACGCCATTCCAGCATCCATTCCGGCTCGCCCTTCTTCTCGGAGATGAAGCGCACGATGTCGGCGTTCAGGCCCTTGGGCGCATATTCCGTCTCGATGTCCGAGGTGAAGCCGTGCTCGTACTTTTCCAGTGCGGCGACGGCGTCGATGGTTTCCTTGACGGCGGCCATCAGGCGACCTCTCTCACGCGCTCGGCGGCGCGTGTCTTATGCTTATTGTACGCAGCGACCCAGGCGTCGGCGAACCGCACCCAGTCGCCTTCACTCGTTCCCCAGCCGCCGGAAACGCGCACGCCCCCGGTCGCAAGGATGTTCAGGCCCATGGCGCTGATGGTCTTGGACGGCTTGACCTTGCCCGACGAACAGGCCGACCCCGCCGACACCATGACACCGGTCAGGTCCAGCGTGATCAACTGTTGCGGGCTGTCCCAGCCCTCGACCGCCATGAACAGGGTGTTGGGCAGGCGCGGAGCCGCAGCGCCAATGATGACAGCGCCCGCCGCGACCACCTTGGCCTGGGCGTCATCACGCCAGACGACGTGCGATCCCATCGCCTCCAGATCACGCGCAGCGCAGTCAGCGGCGACGCCGAAGCCCGCGATGCCCGGCACATTCTCGGTCCCGGCGCGCAGGCCCCGCTCCTGTCCTGCGCCATGCAGGATGCGGACGCCCGACACGCCTTCCTTCAGGATCAGCGCGCCGATGCCCTGCGGCCCACCCAGCTTGTGCGCCGAAAGCGTCAGCACCCGGATATCGACGGCGATCTTTCCCGCCGACTGGATGGCGTCGACGTGCAGCCAGCCGCCAGCCGCCCGCACCAGCGCAGCCGCCTCGGCGATCGGCTGGATCACGCCGCTTTCATTGTTCGCATGATGGATGGCGACCACGGCCCGGTCCGGACGCGACAGCGCCTCAGCCAGCCAGACCAGATCGATCACCCCGTTTTCATCAACAGGCAGCACCTCGACCGGCGCACCCGCATTCGCCGCCGTCTCGGCCACGCACGGATGTTCGGTCGCGGACACGATCAGGCGCTCGCAGCCCGCAGCCAGCGCACTGGCGATGCCCTGGGCATTAGCTTCGGTGCCGCCAGAGTTGAACACCACCGCCGTCGGGTCCGCCCCGACCAGTTCGCCGACCTGCGCCCGCGCCGTCTCGACCCGCGCCCGCGCCCGACGGCCCGCCGCGTGAACCGCCGACGGATTGCCGTTGTCGGCCAGCGCCCGCGTCATGACGTCCAGCACCTCGGGCCGAACCAGGCCCGACGCATTATAATCCAGATAGACGCCGGTCATGCCGCCACACTGACCGCATCGGATGCAGCAGCCTCGACATTGTGACGGCGCTGGCCTGTGCGGTTCATCACCACATCCTCCAGCGACACACGCGCCAGATAGCGATGGATCTCGTCGCCCAGGTCTTCCCACAGATTATGGGTGATGCAGCGTTCACCAGCCAGCATGCAGCCCTTGGGCGAACCATGCGCCACGCAGCGCGTCGCCCGGATCGGCTCGTCGACCGCCAGCACGATTTCCGCCACCACCGTCTCATGCGCGCCCTTGGCCAGACGATAGCCGCCGCCGGGTCCGCGCACGCTCTTGACGAGTTCGCTCTTACGCAGCCGGGCGAACAACTGCTCCAGATAGCTCAGGGAAATCTCCTGGCGCGCGGCGATTTCGGCCAGCGAAACAGCCCGGATTTCGCCGCTCTCGCCGCGTCCGTTTTTCGCCAGATCGGCCATCGCCATTACGGCGTATCGTCCCTTGGTCGACAGACGCATATCGCACCCTCAAAAATTACGCGCTTTTCGGGGCTCTTGTGCTAGAACCCGCGCCTTCGCGAAGGCGGCGCGCGCCGGATGGACCTAGAAAGTCCTACCCCAGTAGTCAAGTATTGCGCAGCCGCGAAATGACAGTTGAACGGATTCCAGAGCCAAATGCCTGAAGTCATCCTGCCCGGCGCCTCCGGTCGCATCGAAGGCCGCTATTCCCCCGGCAAGCGCGCAAACGCGCCTATCGCCCTGATTCTGCACCCGCACCCCAAGGCGGGCGGGCATATGAACAACCCGGTCGCGGTCACCCTGCACCAGCTGTTCCTGCAACGCGGCTTTGCGACCCTGCGCTATAATTCGCGCGGCGTGGGCAAGTCGCAGGGCGAGTTCGACAGCGGAATCGGCGAGCTGGCGGATGCCGCCACCGCCCTCGACTGGCTGCAGTCGAACAACCCCGGCGCCAGCCAGACCTGGGTCGCGGGCTATCAGTTCGGCGCCTATATCGGCATGCAGCTTCTGATGCGTCGCCCGGAAACGGACGGCTTCATCTCGGTGTCGCCGCCGTCGAACATGTATGACTTCAGCTTCCTGGCGCCCTGCCCGGCCTCGGGTCTGTTCCTGCACGGCACCGCAGACACCATCGTCCCCCCGGTCGAGGTCGAGCGCGTGGTCAACAAGCTGCGCACCCAGAAGGGCATCGTCATCGACTACGAACTGGAAGAAGGCGCGAGCCACTTCTGGCAGGACCACATGGGCGCAGTCGAACGTCGCGTCGGCGCCTATCTGGACAAGCGCCTGGAAGAAAACCCGGCCTGAGCCTGACCGCGCGCCAAGGCGTCGCGAAACACCTCTGCCAGCCAGTCGGCGAACACCCGCACCCGCTCAGGCGCATGCCGCCTGTGCGGGACCAGCAGGTGCGCCGGCATGGCTTCGGCCCTGTGTTCCGGCATGACCTCGATCAGTTCGCCCTTCTCCAGATGCAGGGCGACATCGAAGGCTGGAATCTGCAACAGCCCTAATCCCGCCAGACAGCAGGCGATGGCCGCCTCCGCGCTGTTGGCGGCGACGCGTCCGACCGCAGGCCGTGTGCGCACATGCCCGTCTTCCACCCATTCCCACGGCTCCAGCCGCCCGGTCGCTGGTGAAGCGAAGTTCACCACCTGATGCTGGTCCAGGTCATCCGGCGTCTGCGGCGCCGAACGCCCCTCCAGATAAGTGGGCGCGGCGACATTGATCATGTCCACATCGCCGATCCATCGACCGATCAGGCTTGAGTCCGGCAGACTGCCGACCCGCAACACACAGTCGATGCCCTCTTCGACCAGATTGACCGACCGGTCGGTGGCGCCCAGCTCGACCTCCAGTCCAGGATGGGCGTCCAGAAAGTCGGGCAAGGCCGGGGCCACGATCAGTCGCCCGATCCGCCCCGGCACATTGGCGCGGACGCGCCCGACCACGGCATGACGAAACATCGCCTCAGCCTCTTCCGCCTCGGACAACAGCTGGCGGCATCGTCCATAGAAGGCCAGACCTTCGTCGGTCGGCGCGACACGCCGTGTCGTCCGGTGCAGCAGACGCGCGCCGACCCGCTCTTCCAGCGTGCGAATGGCGGTGGAAACCGACGATCGCGGCAGGTCCATCTGATCCGCCGCCCGTGTGAAACTGGCGCAGTCCACCACCCGCACGAAGGTTTCGAACAGCTTCAGGCGATCCATCCGGCGACCTTTTGTTCGTTCAATCGAAACAGTGATGTCAGTTTTCGCAGGTTTTTGCGACCAATCGTTGCGATTAGTTGTCCAGTTCTCACCAATGAGGACGCTTCATGACCGATCACAGCATCAAGGGCAAAACCGCGCTCATCGCGGGCGGCGCCAAGAATCTGGGCGGCCTGCTGGCCCGCGACCTGGCCGAACAGGGCGCCCGCGCCATCGCCATCCACTACAACAGCCCCGCGAGTCAGGCCGACGCCGATGAAACAGTCGCTGCGATTCAGGCGCTGGGGGCCAAGGCCTTTGCCTTTCAGGCCGACCTGACCACGGCGACGGCCGTCGAAAACCTGTTCAACGACGCCAAGGCCGCGCTGGGCGCCATCGACATCGCCGTCAACACCGTCGGCAAGGTGCTGAAGAAGCCGATCGCCGAGATCAGCGAGGCCGAATACGACGAAATGAGCGCGGTCAACGCCAAGGCGGCCTTCTTCTTCCTGAAGGAAGCCGGACGCACGGTCTCGGACAACGGCAAGGTCTGCACCCTGGTGACGTCGCTTCTGGGCGCCTACACCCCGTTTTATTCCTCCTACGCCGGGACCAAGGCGCCGGTCGAACACTTCACCCGTGCGGCTTCAAAGGAGTTCGGGGAACGCGGCATATCCGTCACCGCCATCGGCCCCGGCCCGATGGACACGCCCTTCTTCTATGGTCAGGAAAGCGTCGAAGCTCAGGCCTATCACAAGAGCGCCGCCGCACTGTCGCCGCACAGCAAGACCGGCCTGACGGACATTCAGGACATCGTGCCCTGGATCCGCTTCCTGGTCTCGGACGGTTGGTGGATGACCGGCCAGACCGTTCTGGTCAACGGCGGCTATACGACCAAGTGACCGTTCTGCGCCGGGCAGCCCCCCTGCCCGGCGTTTCGCCCCATTGCCGCGGCGCGGCGCACAGGCGATCCTCACCGCATGAGAGCGCCGGAAAACCTGAACACCGACCGTCTGCACCTGCGCCCCATCACGCGATCGGACGCCGAAGACATATTCCACCTCTACGCAGGCAAGGCGCTGCCGACCCACTTCATGCCGTTCAAGACGCATGGTGATGTCTCTGAAAGTCGCGCCTTTGCGATGCGTTGCCAGGACTGCTGGAGGTCGGGCGCCGCCTTCCCCTGGGCGGTCACCGAAAGAGCGACAGGGCGTGTTCTGGGCAATGTCGAGCTGAAGCTGTCGCCGCCTCAAGCCAGCATCGGCTACATCTTCGGCGAAGCCTTCTGGGGTCAGGGTTTCGCCTCAGAGGCCGCATGTGCTGTCGTTGAATGGGCCATCGCCCAGCCCGAAATCTATCGGGTCTGGGCGACCTGCCATCCCGATAACCTCGGGTCCGCCGCTGTCCTGCGCAAAGCCGGGCTGGACCACGAGGCCACCCTCGCCAACTGGGAGGCGCGTCCCCAACTGGGCGAGGTCGCAGGCCCCAGCCATATGTATGCCCGGATCAAGCCGACGACGGCCTGATGGCGCGATGACCGAAACCACACCCAACCGCCCGTTGGCCTAGCTGCGGCGCCACTTCACCGTCTTCAACTATCTGCTGCTGCCCCTGCCGATGTTCGTGGTGGCGCTGGGCTTGGCGACGGTCACCCACTCCGACCTGCCCTACAACATCTGGGCTGTGCTGTGGGCGGTGCCATTCCTGATCGTGATGGCCCTGCGTTGGGTCTATTTCGTCGTCACCCTGGCCTGGGCCATCGGCGTCGAAATCTTTCGGGCCGTGCGAAACCGTTTCGCACGGCCCGACTAGGCCTTAAGCCGCCTCGACCGCCTCAACAGCCGGTTCGGTGCGGATCATGTAGTCGAAGGCCGACAAGCCCGCCTTGGAGCCTTCGCCCATGGCGATGACGATCTGCTTGTAGGGCACAGTCGTCACGTCACCCGCCGCGAACACGCCGGGCTGGCTGGTTTCACCGCGATGATCGACCTCGATCTCGCCGCGCGTGGTCAGGGCGACTGCGCCGTGCAGCCATTCAGTGTTCGGCACCAGACCGATCTGCACGAAGACGCCTTCCAGGTCGACGTCATGCTGGGCGTCCGAGTTGCGGTCCTTGTAGGACAGGCCCGTCACCTTCTCGCCGTCGCCATGCACCTCGGTCGTCAGGGCTGAGGTGACGATGCGCACGTTCGGCAGGGTCGCCAGCTTACGCTGCAACACCGCATCGGCCCGCAGTTCACTGTCGTATTCGATCAGGGTCACATGGGCGACGATGCCCGCCAGATCGATGGCCGCCTCGACGCCTGAGTTGCCGCCGCCGATCACCGCCACGCGCTTGCCCTTGAACAGCGGCCCGTCGCAGTGCGGGCAATAGGCCACACCCTTGTTCTTGTACTGGTCCTCGCCCGGCACATTCATCTGGCGCCAGCGCGCGCCGGTCGACAGGATCACCGTGCGCGACTTCAGCGACGCACCGTTCTCCAGCACCACCTCATGCAGGCCGCCCGGAACCTTGGCCGGCACCAGCTTGGCCGCCTTCTGCAGGTTCATGATGTCCACCTCGTACTCGCGGACATGCTGTTCCAGATGGGCGGCCAGCTTTGGCCCCTCGGTGTGGGGCACCGAGATGAAGTTCTCGATGGCCATGGTGTCCAGCACCTGTCCGCCGAAACGCTCGGCCGCGATGCCGGTGCGGATGCCCTTGCGCGCGGTGTAGATGGCGGCTGCAGCGCCAGCAGGGCCGCCGCCAATCACCAGAACGTCGAACGGGTCCTTGGACTTGATCTTCTCAGCGGCCTTCGCCTCGGCGCCCTTGTCGATCTTGGCGACGATCTGCTCCAGCTCCATCCGACCCTGGCCGAACAGTTCGCCGTTCAGGAAGACGGTCGGCACGGCCATGACCTTGCGCGCATCCACCTCTTCCTTGAACAGGCCGCCCTCGATGGCGACGTGTTTGATGCGCGGGTTCAGCACGCTCATGAGGTTCAACGCCTGCACCACGTCGGGGCAGTTCTGGCACGACAGCGAGAAATAGGTCTCGAAGACATAGTCGCCATCCAGATCCTTGACCTGCTGGATCACGTCCTGCGCGGCCTTGGACGGGTGACCGCCGACGTGCAGCAGGGCCAGCACCAGCGAGGTGAACTCATGGCCCAGCGGAATGCCCGCGAACCGCACGCCGATATCGGTGCCCTTGCGGCGGATCAGGAAACTGGGCTGGCGCTCGTCGTCATAGTCGCGGCCCATCTCGACCTTGCCGTGCGAGACCGAGACGATGTCTTCCAGCAGGGCCTTCAGCTCCTGCGACTTGGGGCCAGCGCCCAGCGAGGCGACCAGTTCGACCGTGTGGACGATGTTCTTGAGGTAGCCCTCGAGCTGAGTTTTCAGATTGGCGTCCAGCATGGCGGGCTCCTCGAAATGGGATGGGAAGATGCGACGCCTTCAAGCCGTCACGGCGAGGCGGTCGCGGGGTCGTGCGGCCCAGATCGCGGGCCGGTTGGGTCCGGCACGTGGCCGGACCCAGATAGGCGTAGTGCTTAGATCTTGCCGACGAGGTCGAGCGACGGCGCCAGGGTGGCTTCGCCTTCTTCCCACTTGGCCGGGCAGACTTCGCCAGGGTGAGCGGCGACGTATTGTGCAGCCTTGACCTTGCGCAGCAGTTCAGCGGCGTTACGGCCCACGCCTTCCGACGTGATTTCCATGAACTGGATCACGCCTTCCGGGTCGACCAGGAAGGTTGCGCGGTCGGCCAGACCAACGCCCGGACGCATGACGTCGAAGTTGTTGGTGATCGTGCCCGACTGGTCGCCGACCATGTAGTAGTTGATCTTGCCGATGGCGGGCGAGGTGTCGTGCCAGGCCTTGTGGCTGAAGTGGGTGTCGGTCGAGACCGAGAACACTTCCACGCCCAGGCCCTGCAGGGTCGGATAGGTGTCAGCCAGGTCTTCCAGCTCAGTCGGGCAGACGAAGGTGAAGTCGGCCGGATAGAAGAAGAAGATGGCCCATTTGCCCTTTACGTCGGCGTCGGTGATGTCGACGAACTTACCTTCCTTGTAGGCGGTCGCCGCGAAGGGTTTGATCGTCGTGTTGATGAGGGCCATGTGAAATCCATCGGCTGGGTGGTTAGGAGACTCGCTACCTAGCCCACCCCATAAGATAAGCCCAATCACTTATTTTCTAATGATCAATAGATTTTAGTTATAGCCATAACCGCACCCCGTCATCCTCGGGTCGAGCCCGAGGATGACGGAACATCTTGTTCAGTAAATCAGGAACGGCCGCCGCGTCTCCACCCACGCCGCCTCATCAGGCAGGGCCACCGCGTCCAGATCAGCCGCCGTCGTCGCCGTCGAATCCACCCACTCCCTCAGTCCCGGCCCGCCGTTGATGACGTCGATGGGCAGCTTGCCGAACGCGTATTCATACGGAAAATCACGCCACAGGTCGTAGTCGGGATACAGCCGCCGGATCGCCTTGAAGCCCAGCGCCTGCACCCGCCACGGCTTGAAGGCCGCGTGATCGTATGACGGCTGATCGACGTGAATCTGCACGCCGCTGCACAGTTTGCCGACGTGCTTATGGAAGGTCGGCTCGAACCACATGTCGCGCAGGATGCAGCCCTCCAGCCACTCCGGCGCCAGCAAACGCATCTCGGCGATCACCGCCCGCGCGTCGATGTCGGGCGCCCCGAACAGCTCCAGCGGCCGCGTCGTGCCGCGACCTTCCGACAGGGTCGCCCCCTCCAGCATCACCGTGCCCGCATAGGCCCGCGCCATCGACAGGTTCGGCGCATTGGGGCTGGGGTTCACCCATGACCGTTCGCCCAACGGCCAGCCAAAGCCCGGCCCCTGCTCCGGCGCCCAGCCCTGCATCTCGATCACGCGGTAATCGACATCCAGTTTGAAGTGATCGACGAACCACAGGCCCAGCTCGCCCATCGTCATGCCGTGCCGCATCGGCATAGGCCCCGCGCCGACGAAGCTTTCATATCCGGGCAACAACGTCAGCCCCTCGACCGGACGCCCCGCCGGATTGGGCCGGTCCAGCACCCAGACCGTCTTGCCGTGCTTCTCGGCGGCTTCCAGCACATAGAGCAGGGTCGTGATGAAGGTGTAGATGCGGCAGCCCAGATCCTGAAGATCGATCAGGATGACGTCGAACGTCTCCATCCATTCGTCGCGAGGTTTGCGCACCTCGCCGTACAGGCTGAAGACCGGAATGCCGTGCACCGGATCGCGATAATCCGGGCTCTCCATCATATTGTCCTGCAGGTCGCCCTTCATGCCATGCTGCGGACCAAAGGCGGCGCTCAACGTGATTTCGGGACAGGCCGCCAGGGCGTCGATGGCGTGCGTCAGATCCTTCGTCACCGACGCCGGATGCGCCAGCAGCGCCACACGCCGCCCCTTCAACTCAGCGCGCAGGGCGTCGTCGGACAGCAGGCGGTCTAGGCCGAAATTCATGCCGATGCTCCGGCTTCTGGCAGGGTCAGGACAAAGGACGCGCGATTGTGGAAATCGCCCTCTGGCGACGGATGGGTCAGCGCCCACCAGGCGATCGCACCATCCGTATCCTCGATCACGACCGACAGGGACAGCAGCCAGGCCTGATCGCCCGGTAGATGCGGCAACTGATCCATATCCAGATCGGCGCTCAGCACGAACCGCCCGTCCTCGACCTCGGTCGAGATCACCGGCGTCGCCACCTCAACATCGGCCATGTCGTTACGATAGCCGTTGAAGCGATAGGCGGCCCAGCGCGTCGAGGGCGCCAGATTATATTCGTAATACCGCTCGCCCGTTTCCGCCCGCAGGAAGACCTCGCAGCAGGTCCGCTTCCACAGCTCGTCCGTGCGGATCGGCGCATCGCTTTCCGGCACGAACAGACGCGCGATGTCGCCATCCAGCAGATACCGCAGGCGCAGGCGTTTTGGTTCGGTGCGGTCCAGTTCGACCGTGATCGTCCGGATCGAGGTCGCCTGCGATGTGGCGTGCGGCGTCAGGGTGGCGGCGGCTGTGCTCATGCCGCCTGACTGCCACGCGGCCCGCCCCCTATCCAGCCCCGATCTGCGCCGACTGCGACATCATGACCGGGGCAGAACCTCAGCTGATGCCGAAGGCGAACAGGGCCACGAACAGAATCACGATCACCAGCATGGCCAGCGGCGGGGCCAGAAGGATGATCCAGCCCAGCCTGGCCCGCCCGCGTTTGGCCGCCATCAGGGCCACAACGCCCTGCAACAGCACCGCCGCAGCCGCCGGCATGAACACCTGCCCGAAACCGGGGTGAGGCGGCAAAAACCCAGCCGCCGCCAGCCCGCCGAAGATCACGACGGCGACCACCATCCAGCCGATCAACAGGCGCAAGGCTGCGGGATTTCTGATTTGGCCGGCCATCTTCATTCGCTCCGCTCGTCGAGCGTGCTACACGACCGCTCCCTCTCCTACATGTAATCGACCATGACCGAGCCTGCCTTCAAGTCCGAATTCCTCCGCACCCTCCAGGCGCGCGGGTATATCCACCAAGTGACCCACCCCGTCGAACTGGACGACGCGGCGGCAAACGGCGTGGTGCCGGGCTATATCGGCTTTGATGCAACGGCCCCGTCGTTGCACGTCGGCAGCCTGATCCAGATCATGATGCTTCGTCGGCTTCAGCAGGCGGGCGGCAAGCCCATCGTCCTGATGGGCGGCGGCACGACCAAGGTCGGCGACCCGACCGGCAAGGACGCCTCGCGCCCGCAACTGACCGAAGAAACGATCCAGTCGAACATCGACACGATCAAGACCGTCTTCGCCAAATTCCTGACCTTCGGCGACGGCCCAACCGATGCGGTCATGGTCAACAACGACGACTGGCTGTCGGACTACGGCTACGTCCAGTTCCTGCGCGACTTCGGCACCCATTTCACCGTCAACCGCATGCTGAGCTTCGACTCGGTCAAGCTGCGCCTTGAGCGCGAGCAGCCGATGACCTTCCTCGAGTTCAACTACATGCTGATGCAGTCGGTGGACTTCCTCGAGTTGAACCGCAGCCTGAAGGTCACCCTGCAGATGGGCGGATCGGACCAGTGGGGCAACATCACCTCCGGCGTCGATCTGGTGCGTCGCGTGGACCAGAAGGCCGCCTTCGGACTGACCACCCCGCTGCTGACCACCGCCTCGGGCGGCAAGATGGGCAAGACGGCGCAGGGCGCGATCTGGCTGAACGCCGAACAGCTCAGCCCCTATGACTACTGGCAGTTCTGGCGCAACGCCGAGGACGCGGATGTCGGCCGCTTCATGCGCCTGTTCACTGACCTGACGCTGGAAGAAATCGCCGAGTTCGAGGCGCTGGAAGGCGCCCAGATCAACGACGCCAAAAAGGCTCTGGCCGACGCCGCCACGACCCTGCTGCATGG
>NZ_JABAZW010000004.1 GCF_018608325.1 Brevundimonas sp.
GCGGGGATCTTCGGCTGGTGGACAGTGATGGCGCAGGCGCTGTCTTTGAGCTGCGCCTGCCCGCCTGAGGTCTATTCCAGCCCGTCGTCGGACACGATGAAGGTCGCGCCGTCCTTCTTGGCCGCTGCGGCCAGTTCGTCCTGCACCAGATGCCAGCGCCGCAACCGCTCATAGTTGATGACATGTTCCGGCGACGCGTCCAGCCAATGCCGGAAATCCTCGATCTGCAGCCGCGCATTGGGTGCATTCGGGTCCGGCAGGGCGGGCACATTCGGCAACTGGCGCGCGACATCGGCGGGGATCGGATAGTCGCCGGACGAAGTAGCTAGGATCATGGCGTCTGCTCAGGTGCGGATGGCGTCAGAGGGCGACCATGCCGTGAACCTGGGCCGTGCGCCACCTTTTCGTCAGACATGCGTTGTTGCAGTCGGAGCGGCTTATGGCCAAGGTCGGACCGCCCTGCCTCGCTCCCAGGAGAGCCAGATGAAGCTTCGCACTATCCACGCCGCGACCTTGGCCGCCGCCCTGATGGCGGGCGCGGCAATGGCCCAGACATCAACCCAAACGTCGGCCCAGACATCAGGACCGGCGCCCTATGTGTCTTCTGACACCTATCGCGACCAGCGCTCCCTGCCCACGCTGGACCCCAGCGATCCGAAATCACGCGACGCCTGGTTGCAGGCGCGAGGCGAGGCCTATCGCCGGGCGCCGGATTCGGCCCAGACTGAACAAGAGCTGCGCACCACCCAGGCCCTGAACGACGAAATCGCCGCCCAGAACACCCTGGCCGACAAGGCGGACGAAGCCGCCCGTCTCGAACATGACGCCGCCGTGGCCCGCTATCAGATCGAACTGCGCCAGACCCAGGAACGCGCCCGCGCCGAGGCCGAGGCCACTCGCGCCGCGCAGAACCAGTATGACCGCGACTACGCCGCCTGGCGCGACCAGGTTCAGCGGTGCCAGTCGGGCGACCGTTCGGCCTGCGCTACGCCTGCGCCTCGCCCGCGTTAGGCGCTCCAGTCAGGCGTACTGGGCCTTCATCTCCGCGATCAGGGCGTCATCGATTTCGCGCGCCCGGATGGCGGCGGGACGGCTGTTCAACCGCGCGGCATAGGCCTGGAATGACGGGCGTTCGGGCAGAGACTTGAACATCAGGCCCCAGGCGATCTGGCTGCCGACATAGACGTCAGCGGCAGTGAACTGCTCGCCCAGCAGCCACGGCCCGTCACCCAAGGCGGACTCCAGCCCGTCCACCATATGATCAAAAGTGCCGTAGCCGACGGCGCGCGCCTTCTCCTCGGGCGGCAGCAACCCCATCGAACGCGCCGTCACCGCCGCCTCGACCGGACCTGCGGCAAAGAACATCCAGCGATAATAGGGGCCACGCAGAGGATCGGTCGGCGCAGGCGCCAGGCCCGCTTCAGGAAAGGCGTCGGCCAGATAGACGCAGACGGCGGCGCATTCGGTCACCGTGACGCCGCGATGGGTGACGGTCGGCACCTTGCCCATGGGATTGAGCGCCAGATAGTCCGGCGCCTTCATCGTTGTGGCATAGTCCAGCACCACCGTGCGGTAGGACTGGCCCACCTCCTCCAGCATCCAGCGGGCGATACGTCCGCGCGACATGGGATTGGTGTAGAAGACGATCTCGTCGCTCATGGCGCGCTCTCCCTTTTACAGGAGAGCTTACGCTTGAATGGAGATTAAGGTCAGCCCGCGACCAGACTCATGTCGCGGCGGGCCATCATGCGGTCGAACTCGGTCCAGACGCCGTCGGCGCCGTGCCAGTCGCCTTGCGTCGCCGCCTTGGAATATTCGGTGGCGCGGGCCTCGAAGAAGTTGGCGTGTTCGACACCCGACAGCAGGGACTGCAGCCAGGGCAGCGGGTTTTCCTTCACCCCATAGACTTCAGGCAGCTTCAACTGACGCAGGCGCCAGTCGGCGATGAAGCGAATGTACTGTTTGATGTCTTCCGGCGTCATGCCCTGGACCGAACCCATCTCGAAGGCCAGGTCGATGAACTTGTCTTCCATGTTCACCACCGTCTTGCAGCAGTCGACGATGTCGTCCGCCACCGAGGGGGTCACCGCGCCCGTTTCCTGATTGAAGGCGTGGTACAGCTTGATGATGCCCTCGCAGTGCAGGCTCTCGTCACGCACCGACCAGGACACGATCTGCCCCATGCCCTTCATCTTGTTCTGGCGCGGGAAGTTCATCAGCATCGCGAACGACGCAAACAGCTGAACCCCTTCCGAGAAGCCGCCGAACATGGCCAAGGTGCGGCAGATGTCAGCGTCGGAATCGACCCCGAACTGGCCCATATAGTCGTGCTTGTCCCGCATGGCCTCATATTCCATGAAGGCGCCGAACTCGCTCTCGGGCATGCCGATGGTTTCGAGCAGCAGGGCGTAGGCCGCGATATGGATGGTCTCCATATTGCCGAAGGCGGCCAGCATCATCTTCACTTCGGTCGGTTTGAACACCCGACCGTAGCGTTCCATGTAGTTGTCCTGAACCTCGATGTCCGCCTGGGTGAAGAAGCGGAAAATCTGGGTCAGCAGATTGCGTTCGCCGTCGTTCAGGGTCGAGGCCCAGTCCTTGACGTCCTCGCCCAGCGGCACCTCTTCGGGCATCCAGTGGACCTGCTGCTGCTTCTTCCACATGTCGAACGCCCACGGATAGCGGAACGGCTTGTAGGCGGCGGACGGGGTCAGAAGACCGGCGCGTTCGGGAAGGATGATCGAGGATTGAGCGTTCATCGGACGAGGACCTGAAAGCATTACCGGAGAGGCCCGCACCATGCTTCGCGTCGCCCCCGGCGCCAAGCCGTAAATCACCTATGTTGCGATCACATTTTTCACGACCGCTATATGTAGTGGTTCTGCCTCAGGAAATTGGGGAGGGAGCTGGGGATGGATTTTCGCCCAAAAGCCAAGCTGGCCGAGCCCTCAGTCCAGATGCGCCCAGGACCAGTCGCCGCGCTTCTCCACCGTCGTCGGCATTCCGAACAGGTCTGACAGGACCGGCCCGGTCAGCAGCTCCGACTTCGGCCCATCGTTCAGAAGCTGTGCGTCGCGCAGCAGGACCAGATGGTCGATCTCGGGCAGTATCTCCTCGACGTGGTGGGTGACCAGCACCAGGGTCACGCCCGACCGGGCCACTTCGCGCAGAGCCTCAAGGAACAGACGGCGGGTCGCTGGGTCCAGACCGGCGCAGGGCTCGTCCAGCAACAGGGCGCGCGGGCGATGGACCAGGGCGCGGGCGATCAGAACGCGCCGCGCTTCGCCCGTCGACAGGGTCGCCATCTGACGGCCGATCAGATGGGTGACGCCCATCCGCTCCAGCGCCTCACGGCTGGCCTGACGCATCTCCTCGGTGACGGCATGGTTCCAGACCCCGCGCGCGGCGAAGAAGCCAGACACCACCGCGTCGAACACCTCCAGCGCCTCTTCGCCGGCATAATCGGTCTGGATGGCGGGGGAGACGACGCCCAGCAGGCTGCGCAGTTCGAACACATTCCACTGGGTCTGGCCGAAGATGCGCACGCTGCCCTGCCCGCCCGTCGGATACAGCTGGCGCGTGATCAGCTTGACCAGCGTCGACTTGCCCGCACCGTTGCGGCCCAGAATGGCGGTGTGACGCCCCTCGGGAATGGTCAGGCTGACATCGTCAAGCATGGGGCGGGCGTCACGCACGACACTGACATGATCAATCGACAACAGGGGCTCGGTCATGGCCTGAGCCCATATCCGCAAACTGTGCGGCGTTAAACCGCAAGGCTTCAAATCACGGACAGACAATCAACATTCGGCCCCAGCCGCTCCGCGCGTCATTCCGGGGCGCCCGAAGGGCGAACCCGGAACCCAGGAGGCATGCATCCGGCATCCAATGTGCTCAGCGGTGTGAACGTGGTCCTGGGTTCCGGGTTCTTCGCTCCGCTCAGCCCCGGAATGACGATTTGAGGTGATGCCGGTTGAACCTAAATCAGGCCCTGTTCGATGGCCGAACGGGTCAGTTCGTCACGGAACTGCGGCGCCGCCAGACCAATCAGGGCGCGGGCGCGCTGGTCACTGGACAGGCCTTTCAGGTTCACCCAGCCCTGTTCGGTGGCGACGATATGGGTGTCGTTACGCGGCGTGGTCACCGGTCCGTCCAGACGCGCGACGATGCGCGAGGCCGCACCCTTGGCCGCCGTCGAATGACAGGCGATGATCGACTTGCCTCCATCAGAGGCATGGGCGCCGCGCACAAAATCCAGCTGCCCGCCCGCCGCCGTGAACTGACGTCCGTTCAGGAACTCCGAACAGCAGGCCCCGGTCAGGTCGATCTGCAGCGTGGCGTTGACCGACACCATCTTCGCATTGCGCGCGATCACCGCCGGGTCGTTCACATAGGAAACCGGGTGCGCCTCCATCCCGCGATTGCCGTCCAGAAAATCATAGGTGTTGCGGTCGCCCATGGCGAAGGTGAAGACCCCGACGCCGGGGTGCAGGGTCTTGTGGCTGTGGTCCGCCACGCCCGCCTGCATCAGTTCCACCAGCCCCGGCGTCAGCATTTCGGTATGGACACCCAGATGCTTGTGACCGCGCAGGGCGTCGCAGACGGCGTTGGGCAGGGCGCCGATGCCCATCTGTAAGGTGGCGCCATCCTCGATCAGCCCGGCGATGATGCCGCCGATGATCAGATCGTTGGCTTGAGGCTCGGCCTTGGGAACCTCGACCAGAGGCGCCGCATGTTCCACCACCGCCGCGACCTTGGACACATGGATGGTGCAGTCGCCGAACACGCGCGGCATGTTCGGATTGACCTCGACGATCACGGTGCGCGCCGTCTGCGACACCGGCTTGGCGTAGTCGGTGTTGGTCCCGAACGAGAAGAAGCCGTCCTCATCCATCGGCGAGACGGTGCAGACCAGGGCGTCCATCCCGACCTCGTCGCACAACAGGCGCGGCGACTGCTGGAAGCCGGTCGGGATGAAGCGGACGGGATTGGGCCGCCCCTCTTCAAAGGCGCGCTGCTCCAGCTTCCGCTCAATGGCGCTGTGGAACAGGCTCCACGGACGGATGCGATCCATCAGTTCGTAACGTAACACCGTGTCCGCCGCGATCCGGCACGACAGAAGATAATACAGATTGACGTCCTCGACCTCGCCCCGCTCGGCCCGGTCGGCGATGGCCTTCAACACGGCGGGCGGCTGGGACACGCCCAACCCCATGGCCACCTTGGCGCCGGACCGGATCAGGGCGGCGGCTTCGTCGGCGGTCTTCAGCCGTTCGGCATAGAGGGCGGCGTGGGTCATGGCGTGTCTCTCCCGTCTGCGCCTTTGCGGCGTCTGATGGCCGACTATCCCGCGTCAGAGGACGTGACGGGGCCTAGACATTGGTCGCAGCCGTGACGGTCACCGTCCGCTCGTCCTGCAGCGCCGCGCCGTGGCCCCTCTGCACCCGCTCGACCGCATAGGCGATCAGCCACAGCACCATGGCCCAGGCGGCGCCGACCGCCCAACCGGCGAACACATCCGACGCCCAGTGCGCCCCCAGATAGATGCGGGTCGCCCCGACCAGCAGGGCCATCAGAATGCCCACGCCCATCACAAAGACCTTGAACCGGTGGCGCGGGAAGGCGCGTGTCAGCATGACGGCGACCGTCAGATAGAAGACGGTGGACAACAGGGCGTGGCCGGAGGGGAAGCTGGCGTTGATCGTCTCCACCGCCTGCATGACGGCGGGCGGGCGCTCACGCTCGAACACCTTCTTCAGGCCTTCGCTCAGGCCCACGCCGCCGATCAGCCCCAGCGGCAGCAACAGGGATGACAGCCACTTCTTCTGGATCAGCAGAAAGACAATGACGATCAGGGCGAACAGACCCAGCACCGATATGCCGCCCAGAGAGGTGATGTCGGCCGCCGCCTCCTTCAGCCACCACGGCCCCCAGGGACGGCCCGGATCATCAGCATAGGGCCGCATCAGCGACAGAATATGCTGATCAAACGCCTGACCGCCCGGCTCACGCACCTCGTCCGCGATCTGGATGAAGGCGATGACGCCGATGGCGGCGACCAGAAAAGCGCTCAACGCCGCCATTTCCGTGCGCGCCAATGTCAGTGCGCGTGTCAAAAAGGGACGTTGAGCGGGATTGGTCATCGGCATTCCAAACGGCTCCGTTTGCCGAGCGTTCCGATCACGCGTTCGTGATCACGCGACTTGAAAGCGTCACAAGAGGTTCGCTGGCTTGCTGCCGGGCTTTGTCCCCAGTCGGCGATCATTTGTCCAAGTGATTCGCGCTCAAAGCCGCCGTCAAGTCGTTGACGGCTTATTAGGCATGTGCGCCCTATATGTGGGCTCAGGGAGCGCGACGGCCACAAGATGATGTGGTTCTGGCGCAAGTGGCTCTAGGCTCTTTTTGTTCAGGACGCAGATGACCATGGCTGGCGGCGAGGCTTTGAAGACGACGGAATTCCAAGGTGTTGCGGGGACGCAGGCGCCGGAGAAGCCGCATCTGACCGTCGTGAAATCGGTCCAGGTGGACCGCTCACGCGACGCCCTGCTGACCGATTTCGGCAAGAAGACCCTGGAAGACCGCTATCTGCTGGCGGGCGAAAGCTATCAGGACATGTTTGCGCGGGTTTCGACCGCCTTCTCGGACGACGCCGAACACGCCCAGCGCCTGTATGACTATATGAGCCGCCTGTGGTTCATGCCTGCCACCCCCGTCTTGTCTAACGGCGGCGCCGATCGCGGCCTGCCCATCTCCTGCTTCCTGAACGCCGTCAGCGACAGTCTGGACGGCATCCAGAACGTCTGGAACGAGAACGTCTCACTGGCGTCCAACGGCGGCGGCATCGGCACCTACTGGGGCGGCGTCCGCTCCATCGGTGAAAAGGTCAAGGGCGCGGGCAAGACCTCGGGCATCATCCCCTTCATCCGCGTGATGGACTCACTGACCCTGGCGATTTCGCAAGGCTCGCTGCGCCGTGGTTCGGCCGCTGTGTACCTCGACATCCATCACCCGGAGATCGAGGAGTTCCTTGAGATCCGCAAACCTTCGGGCGACTTCAACCGCAAGTCCCTGAACCTGCACCACGGCATCAACGTCACCGACGAATTCATGGAGGCGGTTAAGGTTGGCGCCACCTTCGACCTGAAATCGCCCAAGGACGGCGAAGTCCTGAAGACCGTCGACGCCCGCTCGCTGTGGACCAAGCTGCTCGACATCCGCATGCAGACCGGCGAGCCCTATCTGATCTTCTCGGACACGGTGAACCGCCAGATGGCGCCGCACCAGCGTGACCTGGGCCTGAAGGTCAAACAGTCGAACCTGTGCGCCGAAATCATGCTGCACACCGGCAAGGACCACCTGGGCGTGGACCGCACCGCCGTCTGCTGCCTGTCGTCCGTCAACGCCGAGACCTTCCTGGAGTGGCGCGAGGAGCCCCGCTTCATCGAGGACCTGATGCGGTTCCTGGACAATGTGCTGGAGGACTTCATCCAGCGCGCGCCCGACGCCATGTCGGCTGCTGTCTATTCGGCCAAGCGCGAACGTTCGGTGGGTCTGGGCCTGATGGGCTTCCACTCCTTCCTGCAGGGTCAGGGCGTGGCCTTCGAAAGCGCCATGGCCAAGTCGTGGAACATGCGCCTGTTCAAGCACCTGCGTCGCGAGGCCGACAAGGCCAGCCGCACCCTGGCCGAAGAAAAGGGCCCCTGCCTGGACGCCCAGGATCGCGGCGTCATGGAGCGTTTCAGCCACAAGCTGGCCATCGCCCCGACCGCCTCCATCTCGATCATCTGCGGCGGCACCTCGGCGGGCATCGAGCCGATCCCGGCCAACATCTATACGCACAAGACCCTGTCCGGCTCGTTCGCGGTCAAGAACCCTTATCTGGAGCGCCTGCTCGACGAGAAGGGCATCAACACCGAGGCGGTCTGGAACTCGATCCTGGAGCACGAAGGTTCGGTCCAGCACATCGACGACCTGAACGAAGACGAGAAGGGCGTGTTCAAGACCGCCTTCGAACTAGACCAGCGCTGGGTGGTCGAACTGGCCGCCGACCGTGCGCCGGAAATCTGCCAGGCCCAGTCGCTGAACCTGTTCATCCCCGGTGACGTCAACAAGTGGGACCTGCACATGCTGCATTGGTCCGCCTGGGAACGCGGCGTGAAGTCGCTGTATTATCTGCGCTCCAAGTCGGTTCAACGCGCCGCCTTCGCGGGCGCCGAGGACAAGGCCGAGGAAGTGGTCGATCCGAACCAGCCGGACCTCTTCTCCATGCCCAAGACCGACTACGACGAGTGCCTGGCCTGCCAGTAAGGCCGACATTCAGACCAATCTCAGAAGGCCTCGCGAAAGCGGGGCCTTTTTGGTTTGCGGGAACCCTTGCCGTGCGGCGTCGTTCAAAAGTGACGAAACCGTGTCAAAACTCCGTTGGACTCCTGACGCATCTGGTGCAGGGTCAAGATCAGCGGACGGTAGGGAGACCGAATGCGTATCGCGGCCTGGATTGTCGGAATGGGGAGCGTGCTGGCGATGACCGGCGCCGCCGACGCCCGCACGCAGATCTGGGCGCCCAACAGCTTCAACGACGGCCCGGCCAAAGACGCCGACACGTCCACCACCGTGCGCCTGTCGGACCAGACCAGTTTCACCGTATCGCCCGACGCCCGTTTCGGCCCCGCTGTGGACTTCCCGACCGCCTTCCGCCCCGCCGAGGGTGATGGACTGGCCGTCACCACGCGCCGCGACGTCTGGATCGACCGCGACGCCGCCGCCGACCGCCTGACGATGGAGACCGCAGGCCGCCTGCGCCGCGCCGACGGCTCTCCCCTGCCCGTCACGCCGCGCGACGATGTCGAACTGGATCAGAGCGCCTATGATTTCCGCTATGTGCGCGGCTTCCGGGGGGCGACGGGCCATACCCCGTCCGGTCTTGAAGTCAGCCTGACCCCCCACGCCGGTTTCGGCGTCGGCAGCGACGGCGGCTCCGCCGAAGCCGGCGCCACCCTGAAGATCGGCGAGGGCCTGGATCGACTGGCCCCCAGCGGTCAGCAAAGGTTCGGCGAACGCGCCCGCTGGTTCATCTACGCCGCTGGGTCGGGCCGAGCGGTGGGCTATAATTTCGCCCGCACCCGTGACGGCGATTATGCCCGTTCAGGCGTGGCGCAGGACCGCGACCGCGGCTCCTTCCTGGGCGACGCCTCGGTCGGCGTGGCCTATCGGCGCGGAGACATCCAGACCTCGTTCGGGGTGGTCTATCGCGAGATCGACGCCGGCAAGGGCCTGCGCGGCATGAACGGGCTGGACACCGACGTCAGCGAAGGCCTGATCGCCTTCCAGCTGTCGATCAGACCCCGCCGCTAAGCCCGCCTTACTTCGTCAGCACCACGCCTTCGCGACGCGGATCGGCGCCCGCGTCCCAGGCGTCGTTGCGCCAGATCATGCCGTGCAGGCCAGAGGTTTCCGTCGCATTGGGGCGCAGGGGCATGCCCGCCTCGGCCAGCGCCGCCTGGATCTCGGGCGACATCTGCTCGGTGTCCGCCCCGACCATGGCGCCGCGCACCACCAGATTAGGCAGGGCGATGGCCTCCTGCATCGGCAGGTTCCAGTCGATGGCCCCGACCAGCGCCTTGGCCACATAGGCCAGAATGCTGGACCCGCCGGGTGAGCCGATGGCGCCGACCAGGTTCCCCTGACGATCCAGGATCAGCGTCGGCGTCATGGACGAACGCGGACGCTTGCCCGCCGCCACCGCATTGGCTGCCGGATGACCGTCTTCGCTGGGCGTGAACGAGAAGTCGGTCAGTTGATTGTTCAGGAAGAAGCCGTCGACCAGTCGCCCATTGCCGAACAGGCTCTCAACCGTCGTGGTCATGCTGACCGCATTGCCCCAGGCGTCCACGACGACGAAATGGGTGGTGCCGCCCGGCTCTGCCGTCGCGTCCACGCCAACCGGCGGCGCGCCCGTCGGATGTCCCGCCGGGACCGGCCCGTTCACCTCGGGAACCAGAGCCGCGCGACTGGCGACATAGTCCGGATCCAGCAGGCCCGCCAACGGCACGCCGACAAAGTCGTTGTCGCCGATGTAGCGGTCACGATCCGCATACATCAGGCGCTGCAGCCGCCCCAACGCCACCCAGGCCTCAGGGCTGTTCGCCCCCTTGTCGATGTCCGGCGTCTTCTCGGCCATGGCGAGAAGCTGCAGCACGGCCACGCCGCTGGACGGCGGCGGCGGCACGCAGATCACATAGCCCCGGTACGGACGGCACAGGGCGTCACGGCGCAGGGGCCGATAGGCGGCGATGTCCGCCTCGGTCAGACCGCCTGGACGCGGGCCAGCCGCCACAGCGGCGGCGATGTCGCGGCCGATCTCGCCGCCGTAAAACACCTCCGGCCCCTGCTCCGCCAGCAAGGACACCGTGCGGGCATAGGCCGGGTTCTTCAGCAGATCGCCCGTCTGGTAGCGCGTGCCATCCGGCTTGGTGAAATAGGCCGTCGCCGTCGGCGTCCTGGCCTGTGGCGTATTGCTGTTGATCATCCCGGCCAGACGCGCGCTGACCACAAAGCCGTCACGCGCCAGACGCTCGGAATCCCCGAACAGATCGCGCCACGCCAGCTTGCCGTGATCCTTCTGCGCCATGGCCAGCATGGCCACCGCCCCCGGCGCGCCGGTCGAACGTCCCGACAGAACGCCGTCGACAAAGCTCAACGGCTTGCCGTTCTCATAGAACAGCTCGGGCGTCGCCGACGACGGCGCCGTCTCGCGCCCGTCGTAAGAGGTGATCTCCCCCGTCGCGGCGTCATAGGCCATCAGGAAGGCGCCGCCCCCCAGACCCGACGACTGCGGCTCCACCAGACCCAGCACCGCCTGCACGGCCACCGCCGCATCCACCGCCGACCCGCCACGCCGCAGCACCGCCATACCCGCCTCAGCCGCCCGCGGATTGGCCGCCGCCACCAACGGCCCCCTCGCCTGAACCGGCTGAGGTGCAACGGCCTGCACATGGGCCGGACGTGTCTGCGCGACAGCAGCCACAGACCCTGCCTGCCAGGCGGCCAGCATCGCGGGAACCATAAGGGCGGCGGTGAAACGACGGTCGAGACGCATGAAAATCCTTACGGCTGCACGGCTTTCAACCGACCTAAGCCTTACGACCGCACACGCCAACCCGCCCGAACCAGATAAAATCTAAACTGCGACTTGCGCTTCCCAAACCAGACGCTAAAGACACCCCTTCGCTGCAAAGCGAATGCGCACCCGTAGCTCAGCTGGATAGAGCACCAGACTACGAATCTGGTGGTCAGGAGTTCGAATCTCTTCGAGTATGCCATTTTTCTTCAATGACTTAGCGTCGTTGAGCATGCATTAAACTGGCGTCAAACGCCTTGGCGTTTCAAAAGCGGCTAGTTGACTGCAATCCAGCCGCCGTCATCACCGCCAGCGCTCTGACCTGATCGCATAGGGCTGCGTTGTCCTGTGCCATGTCCTTAAAGCCTTTTACCGCGTTCGAGATCGTGGCGGCGAACAGGTGTTCGGGGATGTCCAATCGGCTGTCGGCCAGAGGTTGGCGGATGATGTCGGCGATTAGAGCCTCGAACGCCTCATGGCTTTCGCGGACAGGCAGGACTTTCAGGTCGAACAGGTCCTGAGCGTCGGGATAGTCGCGCACCAGTTCATAGGCGCCCAGAACCCAGGTTTCGCAGGCGAACACCAGCCTGTCCTGCAAGGTATCGCGCTCCGCCACGCCCAGACGGATTTCGGCGATCCGGTCGGCGACCATGGCGCGGATGACGGCGTGGAAAATGCTCTCCTTGTCGCGAAAGCTCAGATACAGGGTCGGCCGCGTCAGGCCCGCCGCCTGGGCGATGTCGCCCATCGTGGTGCGTCCATAGCCGTAGCGCAGGAACACGTCCCGCGCCGCCGAAACCACCATCGTCCGCCGGTCCGATACCGGTTCCGCCTCATTTGCCATCGGGCCGATCTGACATACCGCGAAAAAATGTCAAACCGCGTCATTGACAATCTGACAACAAATGTCATTTGCCGAACTCACTCTAGAGAGCTCGAAAATGGCAGACTCCAAAATCTGGTTCATCACCGGCGCCAGCCGTGGCTTTGGCCGCATCTGGACCGAAGCCGCCCTTGCCCGTGGCGACAGGGTCGCCGCCGCCGTCCGCACACCATCCGCGCTGGATGATCTGGCGCAGAAGCATGGCGACAGCCTGTTTGTCGTGAAGATCGATGTCACTGACCGTGACGGCGTCATTCAGGCCGTATCGGATGTCGTCAGCCATTTCGGCCGCATCGACGTGGTGCTTAACAATGCCGGTTTCGGCTGCATGGGCGCCGTCGAGGAAGTCAGCCCCGAAGACGCCCGCGCCACCTTCGAGACCAATGTCTTCGGTTCGCTGTGGGTCATTCAGGCGGTGCTGCCGCATCTGCGGGCGCAGGGCTTTGGCCATATCCTGCAACTATCCAGCGTGGCGGGCGTCGTCGCCCTGCCCACCGCTGGCGTCTATGAGGCCGCCAAGTTCGCCGTCGAAGGCCTGGTCGAGGCGCTGGCCGCCGAGGTCGCCCGCTTCGGCGTCAAGGCGACCCTGATCGAGCCGGGCGGTTACGCCACCGACTTCCTGGAAGGCGCCAATATCCGCAACGCCGAACCCATCGCCGCCTATGATCCGGCGCGCGAGGATCTGGCCCGCCAGATCACCGCCGACCAGCTGGGCGACCCCCGCGCCACGGTTCCGGCGATCCTGAAACTGGTCGATTCCGACACGCCGCCGCTGCGCCTGATCCTGGGCGACCTGCTGCCTCTGGTGAAGACGGTCTACGCCGACCGCATCCAGACCTGGGAGGCCTGGGACGATGTCGCGCGGGCGGCAAAGACCCTCTGACGCCGCGCCGCCCAACCGCACTCATCCTCTAAAAGGCCCGCTTCCATGCTCCAGTCCCCTGCCCGCTTTATCGACCAGACCATCATCGTCACCGGCGCAGGGGCAGGCATCGGGCGGGCCACCGCCCTGCGTCTGGCCAGCGAGGGCGCGCGCGTCATCGCCGCCGACCTGTCCGCCGCCAATCTGGCGTCTCTGGCCGATGAGGCCGTGGGCGAAGAGATCGTTCCGGTCGCCGGCGACCTGACCCAGTCCGACTTCATCGACACCATCGTGGCGGCAGGCGGCGGACGGATCGACGGGGTGGCCAACATCGCCGGAATCTCGGACGGCTGGCGTCCCCCGGCGGAGATCGACGACGCCACATGGCAGCGGGTGTTCGACCTGAACCTGACGGCGCCCATGCGTCTGTCGCGCGCGGTCCTGCCGCAGATGCTGGCCAGAGGACGCGGGACCTTCGTCTTCGTCTCATCGGAAGCCAGCTTCCGCGCCTCGCTGTCGGGCGCCGCCTACACCAGCTCCAAACACGGGCTGAACGGCTTCGCCAAGTCCATCGCCTTCTACTATGGAACCGAAGGCATTCGCTCCAATGTCGTGGCGCCGGGCGGTGTTCTGACTGGAATGGATACGGTCTTCCACTCCGACTATGCCAAGGCCAAGACCGCGCCGATCCTTCAGACCGCCCCGGCCTCGGTTGAGCCGGACGTCATTGTTCACTCGATCCTGTGGCTGCTGTCGGACGATTCGCCCAACATCAACGGCGTGATCCTGCCGTGCGACAGCGGCTGGACGACGATGTGAGATGAAGCCCGCGCCCTCTAGCGGTTCGAAACCAGCGAGGGCGCGTCTAGGCCTGCGTACATTCGCCGGGCCATCTGTTTGAACTCGGGGTCGTCGACGTGGGCGGCCAGAAGCAGGGTCTGGGCCAGTTCGGCGCAGACCACCGCCCCCATGCGCACATCCAAAGGCGCGTTCTGGTCGGATGCGGCGGCTCTTTGCGCCATCGCCTGACTGACGGCGCGCTTGACCTCCATCGGGGCATAGGCGGTGGCGAGAACCAGACGCGCCGCCTTCTGGTGGGCTGGCGACTGTTCGCCCGGTGTCCAGTCGGCGGCCTCGTCCAGAGCCGTCTCGACGCAGCGGATGAACAGCTGCGCCTTTCCAGCGAAATAGCGAACGATAAGAGCATGATCCACGCCCGCCCTGTCGGCGATGCGGCGCAGATTGGCTTCGTGATAGCCCAATTCGTCAAACAGGTCGGCCGCCGTCAGCAGGATGCGTTCAGGCGTCGACAGACAGTCGCACCCCCTGCTTTTTCCCGGCGGCCGTCCCGTTCTGGTCATGGCGGCGTCATCCTCCGTCGCCGCCGACATTAGGCCCGCCGCCCAACGCGCGATAGAGGGCGATGCTGGCCGAGGATTGTGCGGCCTGTGCGCCCAGCAGGGCCAGTTGACCGCCATACAGCTGACGCTGGGCGTCCAGCAGCTCCAGTCGGCTGGTCGCCCCCGCACGATAGCGGGCCTCGGCCAGGGTCACGCGCCGCGCCGCCGCCTCGACCGCCTGGCGTTGGGCCGTGATCTGACGGTCATAGGTTTCACGCGCGGCCAGACCATCGGACACCTCGGAGAAGGCGCGCTGGATGGCCCATTCATAGCCTGCGACGGCGGCGTTCTGACGGATGACCGACAGGTCCAGCTGAGCCTGCAGCCGCCCGCCCTGGAAGATCGGCACGCTGATCTGGGGCGTGAATGACCAGACCTCCGGCCCGTCGAACAGGCTGTCGAGGTCCAAGCTGGCATAGCCGTACTGGCCGGTCAGGGCGATGCTGGGCAGGAAGGCCCGGCGCGCCGCGCGGATGTCGGCGCGGGCGGCGAACAGCGACCGCTCCGCCTGACGGATGTCGGGGCGGCGGGTCAGCAGATCAGACGACAGGCCGACCGGCAGGCGCGTCAGCACTGGGCTGGCCTCAAACGTCGCCGTCCCCAGCAGATCGGGCGTCAGGGGGCGTCCGACCACCAGGACCAGCGCATTCTCGGCCACGGACGCATCACGGCGCGCGGCCTGAAGATCAGCCTCGGCCGTGCGGACCTGAGCCTCGGACGAGGCGACTTCTGAGCCATCAGCCTGACCGGCCTGATACAGTTGACGGGTCAGGCGTTCGGACGCCTGCCAGTCCCGCAGCGTCGCCTCGGTCAGGCGCACGCGCTCACGCGCCGCCAGGGTGGCGACATAGGCGTCGGCGACCGTGGCGCTGAGGGTGATGCGCGCGGCCTGCGCCCCCTCGCCCGCCGCCAGATAGGACTGGAAGGCGGCTTCGGACTGAGCGCGCAGCTTGCCGAACAGATCCAGCTCAAAGGTGCTGAGGCCCAGACCCGCCTGGGCCTGGCTCTGCACCCCGTCGCCCAGCCCCGACCGGGCGCGGGTGTAGGCGCCGGATGCGCCGATCTGAGGCCAGAAGCTGGAGCGCTGCATCCGCAACTGGGTCTGGGCTGCGTCCGCCTCCAGCAGGGCCAGCCGAAGCGGGCGGCTGTCGCTGAGAGCGATCTCGACCAGCTGCTGCAGGCGTGGATCAACAAAGACGCTGCGCCAGTCCAGATCGGCGGCGGTCTGGACATCGAACGCGCTTTCGACCGGGTACTGGTCAGCGACCACCCCGACCGCCGGATCGACGGTCGGAATGGTCTGGCAGGCGGCGAGAAGGGCCGCCGCCGCCGACAGGGTGAGGAAACGACGCATCGTCAGACCTTCCGCGAGAAGTTGGGCAGACGCAGGTTCAGCGCGGGGGCGCGGCGTTGCAGGAACTCGATCCCGCCGACCACGACCACGAAGAAGACCGGCACGAAGATGACGGCGAACAGGGTGCCCGTGATCATGCCGCCGAACACGCCGGTGCCGATCGCCTGCTGGGTCGCCGAGCTTGCGCCCGTGGCCAGCATCAGGGGCGTGACCCCCAGGGTGAAGGCCAGCGACGTCATGATGATCGGGCGCAGACGCAGACGCGCCGCCTCGATCGCCGCCTCGACCAGTCCCATCCCCTGTTCGCGCAGCATCTTGGCGAACTCGACGATCAGGATGGCGTTCTTCGACGACAGGCCGATGATGGTGATCATCCCCACCTTGAAGAAGACGTCGTTGGGCAGGCCGCGGATCATCACCGCCGCCACCGCGCCGATCAGGCCCAACGGCACCACCAGCATGACCGACAGCGGGATGCTCCAGCTTTCATACAGGGCCGCCAGCACCAGGAAGACGATCAGCATCGACAGGATCAGCAGCATCGTGGCCTGATCGCCCGTCTGCTGTTCCTGCAGCGAGGTGCTGGTCCAGGCGACGGCGAAACCGTCCGGCAGCTGTTTCACCAGCCGCTCCATCTCGGCCATGGCCTCGCCGCTGGACACGCCGGGGGCGGCGGCGCCCGAGATGCGGATCGACGGATAGCCGTTGTAGCGGACCTGCTGGACCGGAGCGTCCTGCCAGACGGGCTGCACGAAGTTGGACAGGGGGGCCATGCCGCCGGACGTGTTGCGCACATACAGGGCCATGACATCGCCGATCTGCATCCGGTGCGCGGCCTCGGCCTGGATGATCACCTGCTGCAGACGCCCGTGGTTGGGGAAGTCGTTGACATAGGTGGAGCCCATGGCGGCCGAGATGGTGCTGCGGATGGCGTCAAAGGACACGCCCTGCGCCGCCGCCTTCTCGCGGTCGATCTCCAGACGGATGCTGGAACCGGGCGGCAGGCTTTCGGGATAGACCCCGGCGACGACCTTGCTCTCTGCGGCCAGTTGCAACAGCTGGTTCTGCGCCGCCTGAAGCGCATCCTGCCCCTGATTTCTCAGGTCCTGCAGACGCATGGTGAAGCCCGCGCTGGTGCCCAGCTCCGGGATGGCCGGGGGGTTCAGCGACATGACCATGCCGTCCGAGACATTGGCCATGGCCCCGTTGGCGGCGGCGATCTCTTCCTGTGCAGAGGCGCCGTTGCGGTCCTTCCAGTCGACCATGTTGGTGAAGGCGATGCCGGTGTTGGGGCCGGAGCCGTTGAAGCCGAAGCCCTGGATGGCGATGACGCTGTCCACCCCGTCGCGGCTGCGCACGAAGGTCTCGAACTCGCGGATCACGCCGATGGTGCGCTCCGCCGTCGCCTCAGCCGGCAGGGTGAACATGGTGATGAAGGCGCCCTGATCCTCGTCCGGCAGGAAGGCCGAGGGCAGGCGCACAAAGGTGAAGCCCAGCGCCAGAACCATGACGACGAAGACCGCCATCATCCGACCGCCGCGACGGATGGCCGTGCCGACCCAGCCGTTGTAGCGGCCCGTCAGACGGTCCATGCCGCGGTTGAACCAGCCGAAGAAACCCTTCTTCTCATGGTGGCCGGGATCGACGGGCTTCAGCAGGGTGGCGCACAGGGCCGGCGTCAGCGACAGGGCCAGAAGCGCCGAGAACAGGATGGACACCGCCATCGAAACGCTGAACTGGCGATAGATCTCGCCGACCGAACCCGAGGCGAAGGCCATCGGAATAAAGACCGCCGACAGCACCAGCGTAATGCCGATGACGGCGCCGGTGATCTCCTTCATCGCCTTCTTGGTGGCCTCCTTGGGCGACAGACCCTCGGTCGCCATGATCCGCTCGACGTTCTCGACCACCACGATGGCGTCATCGACGATGATGCCGATGGCCAGAACCATGCCGAACATGGTCAGGACGTTGATCGAGAAGCCGGTAGCCATCATCACCGCCAGCGTCCCCATCAGGGCGATGGGCGCGACGATGGACGGGATCAGGGTGTAGCGGACGTTCTGCAGGAACAGGAACATCACCAGGAAGACCAGAACCATGGCCTCGATCAGGGTGTGGACCACCTTCTCGATCGAGATTTCGACGAAGGGCGCGGTGTCGAACGGCACCGACACCGCCATGCCGTCAGGCAGGGCCGGCTCCAGCTCCTTCAGCCGTTTGTGCAGGGCCTTGGCCGTGGCCACGGCGTTGCCGCCGGGGGCCAGCTGCACAGCAGCGACGGCGATGGGGCGACCGTTCTCGAACGCCGAGAAGTCATAGAACTGGGCGCCCAGCTCGACGCGGGCCACGTCGCCGATGGTCAGGCTGGAGCCGTCCAGGTTGGAGCGCAGCACGATGGCGGCGAACTGTTCCGGCGTCGTCAACTGACCGTCAGCCGTCATCGGCACGGTGACGCTCTGACCTTCGATCTGCGGCATCCCGCCCAGACGACCCGGCGCGATCTGGGCGTTCTGGGTCTGGATGGCGGCGGCGACGTCGTTGACCGTGATGTCGTAGCTGGCCAGCTTCTGCGGATCGATCCAGACGCGCATGGCCCGTTCGGACGAGAAATTCTGGACCCGGCCGACGCCTTCGACCCGCTTCAGCTCCTCGATCATGTTGCGCGACATGTAGTCGCCCAGCTCCTGGGCGTTGTAGCGCCCCCCGTCAGCGCTGACGGCGACCATCATCAGGAAGCCTGAGGATGCGGCTTCGACATAGAGGCCGCTCTGGCGCACCATCTGCGGCAGGCGCGGCTCGACCGCCTTCAGACGGTTCTGCACGTCGACCTGCGCCAGATCCGGGTCGGTGCCCGGCTTGAAGGTGGCGGTGATCTGGGCGATGCCCGAGGTGTCCGTCGCACTCTCGAAATAGAGCAGGTTCTTGACGCTGGACAGTTCGCGCTCGATCGGACCGACCACGCTGTCGGTCAGCGACTGGGTCGAGGCGCCAGGATAGTTGGCGTAGATGGTGACGGTGGGCGGCGCCACCGACGGAAACCGCTCAACGGCCAGATTGGGTATCGCCAACAGGCCGAGCAGGATGATGAAGATGGAGAGCACCCATGCGAACACGGGCCTCTCGATGAAAAACTGGGGCATGGTGCGGCTCGACCTCAGGCTGCGGCGGCTGGGGCGGGCGTCGCTGCGGCGCGCCAGGGCTTGGTCTTGACCGTTTCATCGGGTCGGGCGCGATCACGCCCCTCGACGACCACGCGCTCTCCCTCGCGCAGGCCGTCCTCGACGACATATTGATTGTCGACCACCTCGCCGATGCGGACTGTGCGCGCCTCAACCTTGCCGTCCGCCTTGACGACCAGAACCTGAGCACCGCCCTGGGTGCGGACCACCGCTTGTTGCGGCACCCGCGTCAGGGTCTGCTCCGGTCCGCGCGGCAGGCGGACGCGGACGAACATGCCAGGCAGCAGACGCCCGCCTGTATTGTCCACCAGCACCCGCGCGCGCAGGTCGCCGGTGCCGGGGTCGACCACCGCTTCCGAGAACAGAAGACGCCCCGTCAGACCCAGCGGCTTGCCGTCGCCGTCCAGCAGCTCGACCGTGCTGGAGCCCTGCCCCAAACCGCGCAGCGCCTCCAGGCGCGCCGCGGGCTGATTGACGTCGACATAGACCTGATCCAGCTGATGCACTGCGGCCAGAGGCTCGCCGCCCGCCGCGCTGACCAGAGCGCCTTCGGTGATCGAGGAGGCGCCGATCCGGCCGCTGATCGGGGCGGTGATGGTGGCGAACGACAGGTCCAGATTGCGGCGCGACAGGTTGGCCCGCGCGACGCCGACCTCAGCCGCCGCCTGGGCGAACGCGGCCTCGGCGTCGTCGAAGGTCTTGCGACTGACCGCATCGACATCGATCAGCCCCTTCAGGCGGTCACGCTGGACCTGGGCCTGGTTCAGGGTCGCCAGTGCGCGTTGCAGGGCGGCCTGCGCGCTTTCGACCTCGGCGCGGAACGGGGCGGGATTGATCTGATACAGCGCCTGGCCCGCACGCACCGTCGCGCCTTCAGTGAACAGACGACGCTGGATGATGCCGCTGACCTGCGGGCGGATTTCAGCGACGCGCACGGCGACGACCCGGCCTGGCAGGGTGTCGCTGAGCTGGACCAGACCCACGGTGACCGGGGCGACGCTGACTTCGGACGGCGGCGGAGGCGGAGCCTTGTCGGCGACGCTGCATGAGGCCAGCGCAAGTGCGGCGACCGCCGCCAGCAGCGTGGCGCGAGGGGTTCGATACATGAGCATCACCTGAGGAGAATTTCAGCGTGCGGGGAGGCACGGGAGCGGGCCGTCTCGCACCCAAACATCCGGTCTTGTTGGAGACTTCTTGGAGATTTCCTCCAGACGGCCTGCGCATGGTGGCGCACCCCTGTCCCCGGCTGTAGGACAGACGGCATGACCCCCTTGGCCCTGATCGCCGAGGACGAAGACCAGATCGCCGACGTCCTCGACCGGTATTTCATTCGCGAAGGCTTTCGCACCAGCCGCGCCAGCGACGGCGTGACCACTCTGGACCTGCACGCCGCCCTGAAGCCTGACGTCGTCCTGCTGGACGTCATGATGCCGCGCATCGACGGCTGGTCCGTGCTGGCTGAGCTGCGCCGACGCGGCGACACGCCGGTCATCATGATGACCGCGCTGGATCAGGATCTGGACAAGCTGCAGGCCCTGCGGATGGGGGCCGACGACTATGTGGTCAAACCCTTCAATCCGCTGGAGCTGGTCGCCCGCGCCCAGGCGGTGATCCGCCGACACGGCAAATGGGGCAATGACCGGGTGCTGCGCCACGGCACGCTGGAGATCGACCCGGAGGCCTATGAGGCGTCGATCGTGCGCGATGACAGCCGGGCGTCGCTGAAACTAACCCTGACCGAGTTCCGCCTGCTGGAGTTCATGGCCCGCCAGCCGATGCGCGTCTTCACCCGCGCCGATCTGGCCGACGCCTGTTTGAGCGGCGACGAGGTGCTGGACCGCACGGTCGACAGCCACATGAGCAACCTGCGCCAGAAGCTGAAGAAACAGGGCGCAGGCGAGTTGATCGCCAGCATCCGCAGCGTCGGCTTTCGGATGAACCGGCTGTGATCACCTGCCACAGCGGCCTGTCGCGCAAACTGGCCCTGCGCATGGCTCTGGTCGCGGTCGGCAGCGTGGTGCTGACGGTCGCCGGGTTTCTGGCCATTCAGCTGTTCATCCTGAAGCTGCCCATACTGCTGGACCTGCGCGACTACGTCGCCATCCTGTCCTTCTGTGCGCTGGGCGTGGTGATGGGCAGCGTGGCGGCCAGCCATCTGGCGCGCCAGAT
>NZ_JABAZW010000115.1:0-20563 GCF_018608325.1 Brevundimonas sp.
GCGTGGTCTTGGGCAGGACAGCCTTCAGGGCCTTCAGTGTGGAGGGGCCTGCGGTTTCAGCCGGAAACAGCTTCAGCGCATCCGCGCCCGCGTCGATGGCGGTGAAGGCCTCGGAGGCGGTGTAGAAGGCGGGGAAGGAGATCAGGCCTGCCGCCTTGGCCGTGCGGATCACGTCGACATTGGTGTTGGGCGAGATGATGATCCGGCCGCCCGCATCGGCGACGTCACGCACCGCCTGTGCGTTCAGCACCGTCCCGGCGCCGACGATGGCGCGGTCACCCATGGCGTCGGCCAGACGCCGGATGCTGTCAAGCGGCGAGGGCGAGTTCAGCGGCACCTCGAGGCAGCGGAAACCGGCTTCGTAAAGCGCCTCGCCGACCGGCACGGCCTCGTCCGGCGTCAGGCCGCGCAGGATCGCCACCAGCGGCAGGGTGTTCAGGACTTCGGTCCACTGGATCATGGGGTGCAGGCTCCTTCAGCCGCCAAAGGCATGGGGCGCAAGGCCGCGCACGCCGGGATCAATTTCAAACAGGGCGCCGGCCAGAGCCTCGTCTTCCCGCCCGATGGCGGCGGAGGTCACGAACATCCGGTCCAGATTGGGGCCGGCGAAGGTGCAGCTTGTGATCTGGCGGGCGGGCAGGGCGATGGAGCGGTCCAGCACGCCGTCGGGGCCATAGCGGCTGACACGCGCGCCGTCCCAGACCGCGATCCAGACACCGCCCTCGGCGTCGGTGGTCATGCCGTCCGGGCTTTCACCGTCGCCCAGCGTGACGAAGGTCTGGCGGTTCTCCAGCGTCCCTTCGTCCGTGACATCGAAGCGATAGACGACGCCTGCCGCACTGTCGGTGTGATAGAGGGTTTGGCCGTCCGGGCTGAAGGTCGGGCCGTTGGCGATGCGATAGCCGGTGTCGGCGGTGCGCCACGTCAGGTCCGTGTCCAGCCGATAGAGCGATCCTTGCGGCTGTGGTCCGCTGCGCTCGTCCATGGTTCCGGCCCAGATGCGGCCGTGCCGGTCCGCCTTGGCGTCGTTCATGCGGTTGTCGGGCAGGTGCGGTTCCGGCGCGCCGATCGGGGTGATCGAAAGGGGCTCCAGCGTCAGTTGGGCAAAGCCGCTCTTGAAGCCTGCGATGAAGCCGGGCACCTCGCGTCGTTCGATCAGCCAACCGATCTGCTCGGGCATGGACCAGGTCTGGACCGCGCCATCCGCCAGCGACAGCCGGTTCACGCGCGGCGCCTTGATGTCCACCCAATAGAGGGCGTTCTCGCGCGCAGACCACAGCGGACCCTCGCCCAGCAGGTCGCGATCTGCGCGGGCGATCACGGCGTAGTCGGTGCGCGTCTGGGCGGCAGTGGTCATGGCGGGCGGCTCCGGGGGCGCGTCACTTGAGGCCTGCGAAACTAGGCGAAGCGGCCGGTGAATGTCCATATTGCATATTTATATGATAAAAGATTGACGACCTCTGTTTTCGCATTCTACCCATAGGCTTCAGGGGCGGCGTGGCGTCGCCCGACGAGATTGAGCGAGGCCCTGATGCGGGATGTCCTGTCCCCCGTCCCAGTCGGACAACGTGACCATGACTGAGGATTTTGGAGACCTGACCGTCGGCGCGTCACGGTCGCGCGAAATCGTGCGCATCGAGACATTCGCCGTGGCGCCGCGCTGGCTGTTCGTGCGTGTCGAAACACGTGACGGCGCCGTGGGCTGGGGCGAAGCCAGCCTTGAAGGCCATGCCGAGGCCGTGGATGGCGTCTTCGCCTCCCTGCGTGATCGGTTCATCGGCGCGGACGCCGAGCGGATCGAGGATGTCTGGCAGATCGCCTATCGTGGCGGCTTCTATCGCGGCGGTGCGGTGCTGATGTCGGCCCTGTCGGGGCTGGATCAGGCGCTGTGGGATCTGAAGGGGCGCCGGTTCGGCGTGCCGGTCTGGCAGTTGCTGGGCGGACGGGTGCGCGACCGGGTTCCGGTCTATGCCTGGATCGGCGGCGACCGGCCCAATGATGTCGTCGACGCCGCCAAGGCCCGACTGGCGCAGGGCTTTAAGGCCGTGAAGATGAACGCCACCGAGGAGATCGGCTGGCTGGACGGCGCCCATGCATTCGATGAGGCGCTGGAGCGCGTCGCCGCCGTGCGTGCGCTGGACATGGACGTGGCGCTGGACTTCCACGGTCGGGTGCACAAGCCGATGGCCAAACAGCTTGCGGCGGCGCTGGAGCCGCACCGCCCGCTGTTCATCGAAGAGCCGCTGCTGTCGGAGAATGTCGAAGGGTTGATCCAGCTGTCGCGCCTGACGACCCTGCCCATCGCCCTGGGTGAGCGTCTCTACAGCCGTTGGGAATATAAGCCCTTCTTCGAATCTGGCGCGGTAGATGTGATCCAGCCGGACCTGAGCCATGCAGGCGGTCTGTCGGAATGCCGCCGTATCGCGGCTATGGCTGAGGCCTATGATGTGGCGGTCGCCCCGCACTGTCCGCTGGGACCGATTGCGCTGGGCGCCTGCATGCAGTTGGCCCTGACGACCCCGAACTTCGTCATTCAGGAAATGTCGCTGGGCATCCACTACAACGTGGGTCACGATCTGCTCAGTTATATGCGTAACCCCGAGGTCTTCGACGTGAAGGACGGCATGGTTGAGGCTCTGGCTGGAGCCGGGCTGGGCGTCGAGATCAACGAGGAGCTTGTGCGGGAAGTGGCGGCCCAGCCGCACAACTGGCGCAACCCGATCTGGCGCGGCGCCGACGGGAGCTTCCGCGAATGGTGATCGGTCGTCGTCATCTGTTGCTGGGGGCAGCGGCCGGCGGCGCGGTCTCTCTGCTCGGCGCCTGTCAGCCGCGCGATGAGCGCGTGCGGATCGGCTTCATCGTCAAACAGCCTGAGGAACAGTGGTTTCAGGATGAATGGCGCTATGCCGGGCAGGCGGCTGTCGCCCGCGGCTTCAACCTGATTCGCATCGGTGCCGCCGATGGTGACCGGGTGTTGACGGCCATCGACAATCTGGCGGCCAAGAATGCAGGCGGCTTTGTCATCTGTGCGCCGGACCCCCGTCTGGGCACGGCCATCTACCAGCGCGCCAAGGTCAACAACCTGAAGCTCATGTCGGTGGACGACCGTCTGGTCGGCCCGACCGGCCAGCCGATTGCAGATATCCCCCACGTCGGCATCTCGGCCTTCAAGATCGGGGAGCTGGCCGGAGCGTCGGCGCTGGACGAAGCCCATAGACGGGGCTGGAAGACCGACCAGATCGGCGTTTTGCGCATCGCCTTCGATAGTCTGGAGACGGCGCGGGAGCGCACCTTCGGCGCCCGCAGCGCCCTGTTGAAGGCGGGCGTGCCTGCCGCCAACATCGTGGACGCCCCCCAGCGTACGACCGACACCGAGGGCGGGTTCACGGCGGCGTCGCCGGTGCTGACGCGCCGTCCTGATCTTCGAAACTGGATCATGGTCGGCCTGAACGACGAGGCCGTTCTGGGCGGCGTCCGCGCGGCCGAGGGGCTGAAACTGGGCGCCGACAATGTCATCGGCGTCGGCATCGGCGGGTCGGGCACGGCGGAGGCCGAGTTCGTCAAGGCCAGGCCGACGGGTTTCTACGGCTCGGTCCTGCTCAGTCCACGCAAGCACGGCTATGACACGGCGTCGGCCATGTACGACTGGATCACACGAGATATTCGGCCCGCGCCGCTGACCCTGACAACAGGGACGATGATGACGCGGGAAAACTTCAGACAGTTGCTTGCGGCGGAGAAGGCGTAATGACCCCAAGGGAGGAAGGGGCGCTGCTTTCATATTCCGGCGTCGGCAAGGTTTTTCCCGGCGTTGTGGCGCTGGACGGGGTCAGCTTCTCGGTGCGTCCGGGCGAGATCCGCGCCCTGATGGGCGAGAATGGGGCGGGCAAGTCCACTCTGTTGAAGATTCTGGCGGGCGAGTATCGGCCTGACAGCGGCGGCCTGACGGTCGCGGGCGAGCCGGTCGCCTTCGCCTCGCCGCGTGACAGCGCCGCAGCAGGCGTGTCGATCATTCACCAGGAACTGCATCTGGCGCCGGACATGAGCGTCGCCGAGAACCTGCTTTTGGGCTCCTACCCCACCAAGGGCGGTCTGCTCGACAAGGCGGCGATCCGCGCGCGTGCTGGCGAAATCCTGAAACGGCTAGGCGAGGACATCGACCCCGACACGCCGGTCAGCGCCCTGTCTATCGGCAAGCGCCAGATGATCGAGATCGGCAAGGCGTTGCTGCGCGACGCCCGCATCATCGCCTTTGACGAACCGACCAGTTCGCTCAGCGCGCGCGAGACCAAAACCCTGATGCGGATCATCCGTGATCTCGCCGCAGAGGGCCGCGCCATCCTCTATGTCAGTCACCGGATGGAGGAGGTTTTCGCCCTGTGCGACAGCGTCACCGTCCTGCGCGACGGTCGCCACGTGGTCGATTATCCGCGCATGGCGGACCTGCCCGAGGCGCAGTTGATCTCCGACATGGCGGGGCGCGCCATCGCCGACATCTATGACTATCGCGCCCGTCCTCTGGGCGAAGAGGTGATCGCGGCTGAAGGCCTGCTGGGGCCGGGGCTGAGCCGCCCGGTCGGTGTCACGGCCCGCAAGGGCGAGATTCTGGGCTTCTTCGGGCTGGTCGGCGCCGGGCGGTCTGAACTGTTCAAGCTGCTGTACGGCGCTGTGGCCCCGACGGCGGGGCGGGTTCGTCTGCACGGCGCAGCCTCATCGGTGAACAGTCCGCGTGACGGCATCGCCGCCGGCATGGCCCTGTGTCCCGAGGACCGGAAAGGAGAGGCGATCTTCCCTCTGGCCTCGGTGCGGGAAAACATCGTGGTCGCGCCGCGTAATCTGGCCGGCCGCATCAAGGCCTTCCTGAACATGGGGGCAGAGGCGAAACAGGCCGATGACCTGATCGCCCTGATGCGGGTCAAGACCGCGTCGGCGGCGACCGCCATCGGCTCCCTGTCCGGCGGCAATCAGCAAAAGGCGGTCATCGCGCGCTGGCTGGCGGCAGAGTCCAACATCCTGCTGATGGATGAGCCGACGCGGGGCATCGATGTCGGCGCCCGCAGCGAAATCTATGGCCACATCTATCGTCTGGCCGAGAGCGGCAAGACCGTCCTGTTCGCCTCCAGCGACATGCCGGAGGTGATGGGTGTCGCCGACCGTATCGTGGTCATGTGCGAAGGCGCAGTCGCGGGCATCGTGCCGCGCGATGAGGCCACGCCCGATCTTCTTCTCAGGCTGGCGCTGCCCGACGCCGCCGGTTCCGTCTGATTGTCCGAAAGTCCGATGATGTCGAACCCTCTGTCCTCAATTCGTCGCTTCAGCGCCGCCGGACCTCTGGTGATGCTGGCGGTTCTTTTTGTCCTGCTTTCCGTGTTCGTGCCCGACTTCCTGGGCGTGCGGAACATGCGCGGGCTGATCCTGTCCGTGACCCTGGTCGGCACCATCGCCCCGACCATGATGCTGGTTCTGGCGCTGCGGGAGGTGGACCTATCGGTCGGCTCGACCACGGCTCTGGCGGGCGTGCTCTGCGCGGTGGTCATGGCCTCGACCAACAGTATCCTGCTGGGGGTTGGCGCAGGCCTTGCGGCAGGTGCACTGGTCGGTCTGATGAACGGCTTTGTCGTGGCCAAGTTCAAGCTGAACTCACTGATCGTCACCCTGGCGACCATGGAGATCGTACGCGGTCTGGCCTTCCTGGTGTCGGGCGGAGAGGCTGTCTCTATTCCTGTCGAGCGGTTCTATGTTCTGGGTTCAGGGTCGTTCCTGGGCATCAACTATCCGATCTGGATTGCGCTGATCTGTTTTGTGGTCTTCGCCATTGTGCTGAACCGCACGGTGTTCGGCCGCAATGTCCTGGCCATCGGCGGCAACCCCGAGGCTGCGCGTCTGGCCGGGGTTCCCGTCAATCGCGTCCGGGTTCTGGTCTTCGTGCTGCAGGGTCTGGCGGCGGGCGTGGCGGGCATTGTCCTGGCTTCGCGCATCACCAGCGGCCAGCCGAACACCAGTCAGGGGTTGGAGCTTGCAGTCATCTCGGCCTGCGTCCTCGGCGGGGTGTCCCTGTCTGGCGGCATCGCCACCATCACCGGCGTCATCGTCGGGGTGCTGATCATGGGGGCGGCCCAGAATGCGCTGAACCTGCTGGACGTGCCGACCTTCTATCAGTTCGTGGTGCGTGGCGGCATTCTGCTGGCGGCGGTGATGTTCGACCGTCTGCGCCAGTCGCCGGGTCTGCTGGGCGCCGGTTTCCTGCGCCGCCGCACGTCTGCCTCCACGCCTTCCAAAGCCTGAGTTCGCGTTCATGAAGCCTCGTTTCGAAAACCGCGCCGTCATCATCACTGGCGCTCTGGGCGGCATCGGTCTGGCCGTCGCCCGGCGCTTCGCCGCCGAGGGCGCGCGCCTTACCCTGCTGGATCTGAATGCCGATCAGGGCGGGGAGATCGTGGCGGAACTGAAGGCCTTGGGCGCGGCTGACGTCCAGTCTCTGGCCTGCGACATTGGCGATGAAGCCGCCGTTGCGGCGGCGGTGCAGACCTCTGTTGATCGTCACGGCAGTCTGGATGTGGTGGTCAATGTCGCGGGTCAGATGATCTATCGTCCGATCGCTGATCTGACCGGCGACGACTGGCGACGGCTGCTGAACGTCAATCTGATCGGCGCGGCCCTGCTGACCGGCCATGCCCTGCGCCTGATGCAGCCGGGTGGATCGGTGGTGAATATCGCCTCCATTCACGCGCGCCAGACCAGCCCCGATGTCGCCCCCTACGCCGCCGCCAAGGCGGGCTTGCTCAGCCTGACCCGCACCGCTTCCATCGAGGGCCGCGCCAAGGGCGTCCGCGTCAACGCCATCCTGCCCGGCGCCATCGACACGCCCATGCTGTGGGACAGTCCCAACATCGCCTCAGGCGCCGAGGTGCTGGCGCCCGGCGACGTGGGCCAGCCGGATGATGTCGCCGGTCCCGTCCTGTTCCTGGCGTCAGATGATGCCCGGTTCGTCACCGGCGTCTCGATGGAGGTCGACGGCGGTCGTCTGGCCAAACTCTGATGGGCGTTGAGATCAGGCCCTGGGGGCGGCTGGATGACGGCCGCCCTGTCCAGTTGGCGACCCTGAGCAATGGTCGTGGTTTCGAGGTGCGCATCAGCGACTTCGGCGCGCGCATCGTTTCGATACTGGCGCCGGACCGCGACGGAACCCTCGGCGAGACAGTGCTGGGGTTTGCGGCGCTGGAAGACTATCTGACCGACGCCTACCGCGCGGCAGGCCCCTATTTCGGGGCCACCGTAGGCCGTTACGCCAACCGCATCGGCGGCGCGCGCTTCACGCTGGATGGGCGGGAATATCGGCTGGCCGCGAACGAAGGCGCGAACCAGCTTCACGGCGGACCGGTCGGTTTCAATCAGGCGGTCTGGACCATGACGCCTCTGGCCGATGAGATCGGCGTGCGCCTGATCCATCACAGTCCTGACGGCGATCAGGGCTTTCCCGGCGCGGTCTCAGTCTCGCTTGAAGTCGTGGTCGCAGCGGATGAGAACAGGCTGGTCCTGCGCTATTTCGCCACGACGGATCGCCCGACGCATATCAACCTGACGACCCACCCCTATTTCAATCTCGCCACCGGGGTGGAGCGAACTATCCACGCGCATGAAGTCGCGGTCTTGGCCAACCATTATACGCCCGCCGACGACGCCTGCATTCCGACGGGCGATATCGTCTCGGTGCTGGGAGGCCCACTGGATCTGACCGCGCCGCGTCGTCTGGGCGCCATCATCGATCAGGCCGCACTGGCCGGAACGCGCGGCCTGAACCACAACTATGTGCTGGGCGATCAATTCGCCGACACACCGCGCCACGCCGCGACCCTGTCCCATGCCGCAACGGGCCGCCGCCTTGAGGTCTGGACCACCGAGCCGGGGCTACAGGTCTATTCCGGTGGTTATCTGCCAGAGCTTCAAGGTAGAAACGGCGAACAGATCAACCCAACGGCAGGCGTCTGTCTGGAAACCCAGCATTTCCCGGATTCGCCGAACCAGCCGCATTTCCCGACGACGCGGATAGATGAGCATCTGCCATACCGATCTCAAACCGAGCTGAGGTTTTTTGCAGGTTGAAGCGCCTGCTCGCCATCGGTGGGGTGGTGTGGCCTCTGGCTATATTGTGCTGATATCGATCAGCCCTGCTGTTATGCTCTGAGTTGTAGAAGCCCGCCCGTCGTAAGACCGGCGGGTTTTTTGATGTGCGTCGACACCTAAGGCCAAGCTGTAACCTGCGATGGAATTTCCTTGTGGGTTCGCCAGCGCATGCCCTCGGATCAAACTGTTTTCGGAAATGCAGATACTTAGGTGCCTAAATATATAACGGAAATCGAATGGGCGGCTCGCAAATTGGTCAACCAATTGGTTCGTTAAAATGTAGACATATCGGCTCGAAAATAGGTTGACAGAAGTGCCATGCCAATCCAGCGTTAAGCCAACAAATAAAAAGTTTGGGAGGCTTAGGATGAGGCGTATGGAGATCACCCGCGCCAGGGTGGGATCGAACCGGCGGTTGGCCACGATCCTGATGGCGGGTACGGCGATCATGTTCGCTGGTCCGGCATTTGCTCAGAGTGTGCTGGAAGGGCAGGACGATGCTGCGGACGGCGCGCAGGAAGTCGGCGAAGTCGTCGTCACTGGCATTCGGGCGTCGCTGCAGAATGCGATTTCGCAAAAGCGCAACGCCAACAACCTGGTTGAAGTCATTGAAGCCGAAGATATCGGCAAGCTGCCGGACCAGAACCTCGCCGAAGTGCTTGAGAACGTCACCGGCATTCAGATCACCCGCGAGGCCGGTGTCGGCCGCGGGGTGCAGATCCGCGGCACGGATGCGAACCGCGTAGAGATCAACGGGGTCTCAACCGTGGGCTCGGGATCGGGGCGTTCTGGCATCAGCTTCGACGACCTTGCGGCCTCGATGATCAGTTCGGTTCAGGTGATCAAGGTGCCTGAAGCCAAGACGATCGAAGGTTCTGTCGGCGGCACCATCAACCTGCGCACCATTCGGCCTCTGGATTTGGCCGAGCCGCTTTTCGCGGTCAGGGCGCAGTCGGAATACAGCGATCTGACGGATACGGCGACGCCACGCTATTCGGGCACCATCGGGCGTCGCTGGGATACCAGCATAGGCAAGATCGGTCTGGTCGGCAGCTTCAGCTATGCCGAGCAGGATGTCGCGGCCTTCCGTCCTCGCGTCGACCGTGACGCCGTTGTCACGCCCAACTCGGGCCGCGCCAGCGCTGAAGCCTTCCCCTTCCTGCGTGTCCAGTTCTTCAATCAGGACTATGATAATTTCCAGTACGAAACCAAGAACTTCTCGGGATCGGCAGAGTGGAAGCCGCGCGATAATCTGAAGTTCTATTTCGATGCGACGCTGAACGATCAGCAGCGTGCGGAGCAAAGCTCGACGGTCCAGATCTCGACGATCTCGGACAATGGCGTTGTCGACAGGACGACGAACACCGCGTTCGAAACGGTCAATCTGGGCACGGTCCGGGGGCCTAACGGCAGCATCGATCTGGGTTCGGTTCAGGCGGCGGCGGCGGGTGTCATCCTGCCCAGAATGGACGGCAATCTGGCGCCCTATCTGCGCACGACCAGCGATACGGGCTCGCGCCTGACCGAGAGCCGCGTCTTCGCCTTCGGCGGCGAGTGGCATGGCGAGCGTCTGTCCGTCAGCGGACAGGTGTCGCGTTCAACCTCGGACTCGGTCCTGCCGAGCTTCAACACCACGCTGGAATTCGTCAATCCGAACGGGCCGCAGCCGGTGCAGGGCGTGTCTCTGGCCAATGGCGTGCCGATCGAGTTCGATCTGCGCAATGGCATGCTGCAATTCGGTCTGGCTCAGGGGCAGGCGACGACCCCGACCGCGGCGCAGTTGCTGGACCCCGCCAACTATAGGCTGCACCAGGTGGCTCAGGGTCGGAGCGTGCGCGAGAACGAAGAGAAGGCGGTGCGCCTTGACCTGTCCTACGACATGGACGGCATCCTGCCGTTCATCACCTCGATCGAAGCGGGTCTGCGTTGGAACGAGACCAGCGCGCTGAACGACAACATCACCGGCACCACCAACTTCACCAACATCACCTCGTCCTTCTATCGACCCAGCGCGGACCGGTTCAAAGACTTCATGATCGCGGGTCCGAACAACTTTGATGCGGCGGACGGTCGGCGTCTGTTCTTCTCGGACTTCATGATGATCGATGGCGCGCGCGCCTTTGGTGATCCGTCCGGGACCCTGGCGGCATTCAACGCCGCCATCGCCGCCAGCAACGCCGCCAACGGCTCGAACATCCCGCTGATCGGCGAGCCGACGTCTCAGGCCAGCGCCTTCTTCAAGATCGTTGAGGACACCCGCACCGCCTATCTGCAGGGGAATTTTGACATCGAGGCCTTCGGCGTGCCCATGCGCGGCAACGCCGGCGTGCGCTATGTCAGCACCGATCTGACGTCGACCGGCAATACGATTGTGACCGGCTCCACCTCAACGACGGCTGTGAACGAGAGCTCGTACGCCTTCTGGCTGCCGCGCTTCAACCTGGTGGCGGAACCGCGCAAGGATGTCGTCGTGCGGGCGGGCATCGCTCGCGACATTCGCCGCCCGGATTTCAACACCCTGTCGTCCTCGGTGACCTTCGCGACCAGCGAGAACACGGCCGTCAATCGCGGCAATCCGAACCTGCAGCCGGAAACCGTGCTGTCGTTCGACCTGTCGGGCGAATACTATTTCGCACCGTCCAGCCTGGTCAGCATCGGCGTCTTCCACAAGGTGCGCGAGAACCTGTTCGCCAGCGTGACGGAAAGCCCGCCCGACAACGCCGTGGATGGGGTTGTGAACAGAAGCCGTGATCCATCCTGCCCCGGCGGCGGCATCTATAACCCGATCGCGGTCATCAACGTAAACAACCCGGCCAAGGGGCAGAACGGCATCTGCGTGCCCTTGACCTCGACCTTCAACGTCGATGGCGAGACGACCCAGACGGGCGTCGAACTGGCCTTCCAATATGATCTTTCCCAGTGGGAAGATCGTCTGGGTTGGGCATCCGGCTTCGGCTTCATCGGCAACTTCACCTACCAGAAGACCGGCGGAAACGTGGCCAGCTATCGTACGGTCGGCCTGACCCGGAACACGACGCGTGACCTGGGCTTCAGCCCGCTGCCGCAGGACCGTGTCGAGCTCGAGAACCTGTCCAAGTACGCCTACAACACCACCCAGTTCTATGAGCGGGCGGGTCTGAGCGCGCGGTTGCGCTACACTTGGCGGTCGCACTTCATCAACACCGAGGCCTTCACCTCGGCGTTTGATGTCCCGCGCATCAGCGGTGATCGCGGGCAGCTGAACGCCAGCGTCAACTACGACATCACCCCGTGGGCCACTGTCGGCATCGAGGGTATCAACCTGACGCGCGAAGACGCCAACGAGTACTGCATCAATGATGGTGCGCTGCTTTGCTACAACGGCCTGACGGATCGCCGCATCGTGGCGGGGCTCAGCATCCGCTTCTAGGTCGCGTCGAAAATCGGTTGGAGATGCTCTCTTACAGGGAGCGTCTCCATTGCCGACCGGGCCTCCAACGCCCGTTTCCAACAGACTTCTCCTCCCGGCGTCGGTTCATCCGGCGCCGGTTTTTTTATGCGTGTTGAGTGTCGGATGGGCGGCCTTCTGGGGCCTGGTCGTCTCAGCCCTGGGCGGACATGGTCGCCATGAAGCGGTCGCGGTCGTGCTGGGTCCTGCGCCGCACTTCGGCCAGGGCCTCGGCCTCTTCGGCGGCCAGCATGGCTTCGAACAGGCGGTGGAAATGGTCGCGCATCGCGGCGCGCGACGCCTGAGGGTCGCGGGCCTTCAGGGCGTGCAGGATGGCGGCGTGTTCGTCAGTTCGCGAGTCCCAGTCGTGATGGCAGACGCTTTGATAGACCTGCTTGACCTTGGGCAGTTCGTTGCGCATCCGCCAGATCAGCTTGATGCAGTGTTCAACCACCGGATTACCCGAGATGCGGGCGATGGCCTCGTGGAACTTCTGGTCTGCGCTGCTGGATTCCGCGTCGCTGGCCGTCGGGCTGGACATGACGGCGATCAGGCCCTCCAGTTCCGCCAGGGAAGCGTCGTCGATGTTGGCGGCGGCCAGGGCGGCGGCCTCGGCCTCGAACACGGCGCGGGCGGCGGTCAGGTCGAAGGCCGTGACGTCGGGCAGGCTGCCGGCCACATGCGCGTCACGCGACAGGACATAGACCCCGGAGCCGGTCTTGATGGAGATCCAGCCCAGGGCTTCCAGCGCAATCTCCGCCTCGCGGATGGTGACGCGGCTGACATTGAAACGTTCCGCCAGTTCACGTTCGCCCGGCAAACGGGCGCCGACGGGGAATTCTCCAGCTTCGATAGCCTGACGGATCTGTTTGGCGACCGACTGATAAAGGCGCAGCTCTGACATGGACGACTCGTAGACCTCTTTGGCTGATCAATACACCCGTCCGGGGAGTTCTCTGCAAGCGTCTCACAGCCTGATGCACAAGAATAGAGGGGGCTGTTCTGCGCGGTGACGTTGACCTGGCGCATTTCGGTGATCCGGTCAGCATTCGGCGGGTGTGACGGGTCACGCTCGACGGGGCTGTCGAGGGGGAGATTTTATCTCTGACCATTAGCCCAAAATTGGACAACCAATTTTGACGCAACAGAACGTGACAAATTAAGTTGGATTGGTCTGCAAATCTGGTTGACGCCCTGATCGCCAGTTCATAGCTTCCGAACATCAGAGATCGCAAAGATCCGTCGGGAGGAAATATGTCGACCCAGGATTCGAAAGCGCCTCTCATCGCATTCATTGCTGCGGCCGCCGGTCTTTGCGCACCATCGCTGGCCTTGGCCGAATCCGCCCTGGTGCGGAACCAGGCCGAGTTCGCTTTGGCGGTGGCCCGTTTGCAGCCGGGCGACACCCTGACCCTGGCGGACGGAGAGTGGCGCGATTTCCAGATCGTGTTTTCGGGGCGCGGCGCTTCGGATCGGCCCATCACCCTGACGGGTCAGACGCCGGGCGGTGTGACGATCACCGGACGTTCCAATCTCAGTCTCGCAGGCGAGCATCTGGTGGTGTCGAACCTGGTGTTTCGTGACGGCTGGTCGCCGACGGGCGAGGTTCTGTCCTTCCGCAAGTCACGCGCTGAACGCGCCAACTTCAGCCGGGTTACCCATGTCGTGATCGACGGCTTTTCAAAGCCGAACCGCGCCGAGTCCGACAACTGGGTCGCGCTGTACGGCCACAACAACCGCTTCGACCACAATCAACTGACCGGCAAGACCAACGCGGGCACGACTCTGGTGGTCATTCGGGATGCTGAACAGGGGTTGGAGAACCGCCACTTCATCGATCACAACTACTTCGGTCGTCGCCCAGTGCTCGGCTCCAATGGCGGCGAGACGATCCGCGTTGGCACCAGCCACGATTCGATGTCGGACTCCTTCACCACTGTCGCCAGCAATTGGTTCGAGCGCTGCGACGGCGAGGTCGAGATCATCTCGAACAAGTCTGGCGGCAACACCTATCGCGGCAATGTCTTCTTCCAGTCGCAGGGCGCGCTGGTGCTGCGCCACGGCGATGGCAATCTGGTCGAGGACAATATCTTCATCGGCAATGGCGCGCCCAATGCGGGCGGCGTGCGGATGATCAACCGACGCAACACCGTCCGTAACAACTATTTGGAAGGCCTGACCGGAACGAACTTCGGCAGCGCCCTGACCATCATGTACGGCGTGCCGAACTCGCCGGTTAATCGCTATGTTCAGGTCGACGGCGCCGTCATCGAAAACAACACGGTGATTGACGCGCACGAAATGCTGTTCGGCGCCGGAATGGATGCGGAGCGGTCAGCGGCGCCCGTGGACAGTCGTTTCGCCAACAATCTGATCGTCAACCGTGACGGGCGCGATCCGATCCGTGTTCTGGGCGACATGAGCGGCATCGCCTTCGCGGACAATGTTCAATCGCCTGCCGCAAAGTCCGGCCTGGGGGGCTTTGAAGGCCGGTCCGTTTCAGTTGAACGCGCGGACAGTCATCTGCTGACGCCGGTCGGCCTCGACGGCGTGGGTGCGCGTCGCGACCTGGCCATGCTGCCTCGCAGCGAAACGGGCGTGACCTGGTATCCCAAGGACGTGATGGTCGCGGCCCTAGACAGCGGCGCTGTCCACGCCGTCGCACCGGGCGAGGGCAGCCTGACCCGGGCCATCGCTCAGGCTCAACCCGGCGACCGGATACAACTTCAATCCGGCGTCTATATCGTCAACCAGACCATCGGTCTGGATCGCGCCGTGACCGTGCAGGGGCCCTCAGACGGGCGCGCGGAAATCCAGTTTTCCCGCCCCAGCCTGTTCGAGATCGGCAATGGCGGCGCGCTGCGTCTGTCGCACCTGACCGTCTCCGGTGTTCTGGCCCCGGATGTGGCGGGCGCTGCTGTCATCAGGTCGGCGCAAGGCGCGGCGGGTTATCAGATGATTGTCGAGGATTCGGTTTTCGAAGACCTGACCGTCAACCGCAGCTTCAACGTATTCGCCGCCGGTCCCGGCTCACTGGCCGACCGTATCCGGCTAGAGCGGGTGACGGTGAACAAGGCCACGGGCTCGGTCATCGCCGGTCACACTGAAACCGCCGACCTGGGAACCTATAACGCCGAGGAGGTCGAGGTCATCGACAGCGTTTTCCGCGACGTGACGGGGCCGGTCATCGACCTGTACCGCGGCGGCACGGACGAAAGCACATTCGGTCCGCGCCTGATCCTGACCGGCTCCACCTTTGAGCGCAGCAGTCGCGCGGGCGACGATGGCGGCGCGATCAAACTCTACGGCGTCCAGAAGGCCGAGGTTCGCGGCAATCGGTTCATCGCCAGCGGCGCGCCCAGCTTCTTCCGCCGCGTGGGCGAACCCGTCTTTGTGTGGAGCGGCAACCGCCTCGAAGACACGCCCGGCCTGATCACCAATGTTGCGCCGCTGGAGGTCATGCCTTGAACCGTCCGCTTCTTCTCGCCGTTCTGGCGACCCTGTCCGCCGGTGTTCCGGCAGGCGCCATGGCCCAAGGCGTCGAACGCTCCGCCACCGCCCGCGCCGCCGATGCAGCGCCGGTTCTGGTGAGCGCCGATCAATGGCGCGCGATGGCGCAGGCGGGTGATCGCTATCCGATGTTCGCAGCCGAGCGTCAGCGGGTCGAGCGCGAGGTGCGCGCCGCAATGGCTGCCGGGATCAATGTGCCTCAGCCCCGCGATCTGGGTGGCGGTCTGACCCACGAACAGCACAAGGCCAACTACAAGGCCATTGCCGGCGCCGGCGCGCTTTATCGCCTGACCGGCGACCGCGCTTATGCTGACTTCGCGCGTGATCTGCTGCTGGAATATGCACGGCTCTATCCGACCCTGTCGAACCACCCGGCCGGGAACTCCTCGGTCAAGGGACGGCTGTTCTGGCAGGCCCTGAACGACTCGGTCTGGCTGGTCTATTCGGCGCAAGGCTATGACGCGATCCGCGACACCCTGACGGCGGAGCAGCGGCACAGGATCGACACTGACGTCTTCCGTCGCATGGCCCGCTTCCTGTCCGAGGAAAACGCCAGCTATTTCGACCGCATCCACAATCACGCGACCTGGGCCACCGCCGGGGTCGGCATGACGGGCTATGTGCTGCGTGATCAGGATCTGGTCGAGCGCGCCCTGAACGGCACCGCCAAGGACGGGCGTGCAGGCTTCCTGCGTCAGGTGGACGAGTTGTTCTCGCCCGACGGATATTACGCCGAGGGGCCGTATTACCAACGCTACGCCCTAGCGCCCTTCATTATCTTCGCCCGCGCAATCCAGCAGAACGAGCCTCAGCGCGACATCTTCGGACGGCGCGACGGCGTGCTGCTGAAGGCCGTCGACGGCGTGATCCAGTCCTCCTACGCGGGTTATCTGTTCCCGATCAACGACGCCATGCCGGACAAGGGGTTGGACACCGAAGAGATCGTCACCGGCGTCGCCATCGCCTACGCCCAGACGCGCGATCCCAGTCTGCTGTCCATCGCCGAAGGGCAGGGGCGCACCATCCTGTCGCCCGATGGTCTGGCGGTGGCGCAGGGCGTGGCGACGGGCACCGCACGCCCCTTCGATTTCCGCTCGATGCAGTTGCGCGACGGGCCGAACGGCGACCTGGGCAATCTGGTCTTCCTGCGCCAAGGCGGCGCGAACGGGCAGGCCCTGGTGATGAAGAACACCCAGCAGGGTCAGGGCCATGGCCATTTCGACCGGCTGAACTGGCTGTTCTACGACAACGGACAGGCCGTCATCCGCGACTATGGCGCCGCCCGCTTCCTCAACATCGAGGCCAAGAACGGCGGCGGCTATCTGGACGAGAACGACAGCTGGGCCATGCAGACCGTGGCGCACAATACGCTGGTCGTGGGCGAAAAGAGCCAGTTCGGCGGAGACTGGCATGTCGGCGAAGACCACCCGACGACGCCCCTGTTCTTCAACGCCGCAGACGGTCTGCAGATCGCCTCGGCGCGGTTGGACAACGGCTATGCGGGCGTCGCCCTGACCCGCACCATGGCGATGGTAGAACATCCCGATCTCGCCTTCCCGGTGGTTATCGACCTGTTCCGCGCCAAGGGCGCCACGCCGACCAACTATGACCTGCCGCTGCATTTCAACGGCCACATCATCAAGGCCTTTGCAGCGGAGCATTCGGTGCGCGAACGTCCGGTGCTGGGCGACGCGGCAGGTTATGAGCATCTGTGGGTCGACGCGGTCGCGCCTGCCTCCAGTGAGGCCCGCAGCCTGACCTGGCTGCTGGGCGGGCGTTTCTACACCTATCGTTTCGCGGCCTCCGCGCCGATCAGCGCCATGCTGGTGGAGAGCGGCGCCAATGATCCGAACTTCAACCTGAGACGCGAACCGGCCCTGATCCAGCGGATGCAGGGGCAGGCCGAGGCCAGCTTCTTCTCGGTGCTGGAGCCGCACGGCGCCTATGACGGAACCGCCGAGACCGTGTCCGGCGCCACCAGCCGCATCACCGACATCGCCCATGCGCGCAGCAACGGCGCCGAGGTGATCGTGCTGACACTCGTGTCCGGCAAGACCCTGACGCTCGGCGTGGCCGACGACGTCGCTGCAACCGCCGCCCATGCCGTGACCATCAACGGCCAAGCCTACGAATGGACCGGCCCCTACGCCCGGTTCGATCGCTGAGGAGATGACCATGAAATCCGGCATCAGATGGGTCATCATCGGGATGATCGCGATCGCTACGGTGATCAACTACATCGACCGCAACGCCCTGGCGGTGATGTGGCCCGCAATCGCATCGGACATCGGCGCGACCAAGGAGGACTACGCCCTCCTGGTCACGATCTTCATGCTGTTCTACGCCTTGGGCCAGTTTGTCTTCGGCAAGCTGTTTGACGCCATCGGCGTGCGGTTGGGCTTTGCCCTGTCTATCGGCGTCTGGTCGATCTCGATTGCGCTGCACGCCTTCGCCAACTCGATCCTGTCGTTCAGCCTGTTCCGCGCCATGCTGGGGCTTAGCGAGGCGGGCGCCTGGCCGGGCACGGTCAAGGCCAACGCCGAATGGTTCCCGCCCAAGGAGCGCGCCTTCGCCCAGGGCATCTTCAACGCCGGGGCCTCCATCGGGGCCATCGTGTCCGCGCCCTTGATCGCCCTGATGTTCATCGCCTTCGGCTGGAAGGGCACCTTCCTGGTGGTCGGCGCCATGGGCTTCATCTGGGTTCTGCCGTGGCTGATCATCTATCGCGCCGGACCGGACCGCCACCCCTGGGTCAGCGCCGCCGAGCGCGCCCTGATCATGGACAAGCCTGTCGCCAAGGCTGACGGCGCGCCGCCTGCGCCCGCCTATGTCCCGACCATGGGCCAGATGCTGGGCCACCGTCAGACCTGGGGCGTGATCCTGTCGCGCTTCTTCCTGGACCCGATCTGGTGGCTGTTTGTCTCCTGGCTGCCGATCTATCTGGCCGAAACCTTCAACTTCGACATCAAGCAGATCGGCATCTTCGCTTGGGTGCCGTTCGTCGGCGCCATGATCGGCAGCCTTCTGGGCGGCTGGCTGTCGGGCTGGCTGATCAAGTCCGGGCGTTCGGCCGGGATGGCGCGCAAGCTGACGGTCACCCTGGGCGGTCTGGTCATGATCCCCTGCCTGCTGGCGGCGCCAAACATGACCGACCCCACCCTGGCGGTTCTGGTGATTGCGGGCGTGCTGTTCGGCTTCCAGGTCGCCATCGGCAACATCCAGACCATCCCCGGCGACCTGTTCGACGGCCGTTCGGTCGGTTCGCTGGCCGGCATCGGCGGCATGGCGGCGGTGGCCGGCACCCTGATCACCACCTGGTTGGTGCCCGCAATGACCAAGGTCTCCTACGGCCCGATCTTCATTCTGGTCGCCGCCCTGGTTCCTCTTTCCCTCCTCTCCCTGTGGTTCGTCACCGGTCGCATCGCGCCCGTTCAGCCGATCACGTCTAAAGCTCTGAAGGACTCCTAATGCGCCTCAACAATAAGGTCGCCATCGTCACCGGCGGTGGCCGCGACATCGGTCGCGATGTTTCACAGGTGCTGGCGCGTGAAGGCGCGAAAGTGGTCATCAACTTCGCCAACAACGAAGCCGCCGCCGCCGAAACCCTGGACAGCATCCGCGCTGCGGGCGGCGAGGCCATCGTGCACCGGGCCGATGTGACGACGGCCGCGGGCGTCGCCTCGCTGGTCGCCGCCGCCGAGGCGGCCTACGGCGCCAAGGTCGATATTCTGGTCAATCTGGCCGGCGGCATGGTCGAGCGTCGCCCCCTGGCCGACATCGACGAAGACTTCTTCGACAAGGTCATGACCCTGAACCTGAAGTCCGCCTATCTGATGACGCGGGCCGTGGCGCCGCTGATGTCGGAGGGCGGTTCGATCATCAACTTCGCCTCGCTGGCGGGGCGCGATGGGGGCGGTCCGGGCGCCGCCATCTATGCGACGTCCAAGGGCGCGCTGATGACCTTCACGCGGGCTATGGCCAAGGAGTTGGGGCCCAAGGGCGTGCGGGTCAACAGCCTGTGCCCCGGCATGATCGCCACCAGCTTCCATGACATCTTCACCAAGGACGAGGTTCGCGCCGCCGTCGCCGCCAGCACGCCGCTGCGTCGTCAGGGCCGCCCCGAGGAAGTCGCCGAGACTGTGGCCTATCTGGCCTCGGACGCCGCCTCCTTCGTGACCGGGGTGAATCTGGACATCAACGGCGGGCTGTTCTTCTCATGATCCGCGTCGGGTGTGCCGCGATCGCGCTGGCGTCGGCGCTGCTGGGTTCCACCGCCCTGGCTCAGGACGCCTCCGTCTGGCGTCCTGCCTGGACGGCGGCGGCGGCGCCAGCACGGTTTGACGGCACGCCCGAGGCGCCGCTCGGTTATCTGGACCAGACGATCCGTCAGGACATTCGCGTGGGCGTGGCGGCAAAGGCCGTACGCCTGCGTGTCAGCAACGAACTGGGCCAGGAACCGCTGACCTTGCGCGATATGACGGCGGCGGGTCCTGATGGCCGAATGCTGCCGGTCGCCTTCGGCGGCGCGCGCGAGATCATCATTCCCGTGGGCGTGGCCCTGGTCAGCGATCCGCTGGCGATTGACCTGAAGCGGTCAGATCTGCTGACGGTCAGTCTTCATGCGCCCGGGCCGACGCGCGGCGTGGTGCGTCGCACGGCTGTCCGGCTGGGGCAGAGCGACACTGCGGTGTCTTCGGATGCGCCGCTGGAGCGTCGTCAGAGCTTCATCTCGGCCGTCTATGCTCTGACCAACGCCCCGCCTGCGGTGGTGGTGGCTCTGGGCGATTCCATCACCGAGGGCGCGACCTCGACCCTGGGCGCTGACGCCGACTGGCCCTCGGTCCTTGACCGTCGTTTGGAAGCGGCCTGTCCCGGCGCCTTCGTCGTCGTCAACGCCGGGATCAGCGGCAATCAGGTCGTCCGCGACGGGCGCAGTCCCAACGTCCGCGCGCGGCTGGATCGAGATGTCCTGTCCCTGCCGGGCGTCACCCATGTCCTCTTGATCGAAGGCATCAACGACATCCGCCACGACGGAAATCCGAACAACCCAGGCCGCAGCGCTGACGAGGTTATCGCCAGCTATCGCCAGATCATCAGCCGCCTGCACCTGCGCGGCGTCAAGGTCATCGGCGGCACTCTGACGGCCTTTGGCGGATCCGAACGGTTCGACGAACGCTCGGAAACGGCGCGTCAGACCATCAACGCCTTCATCCGCGACAGCGGCGAGTTCGACGGCGTCGCCGACTTCGATCTGGCGACGCGAAACCCCGATCAACCGGACGCTCTGCGGCTGGACTTCGGTCGCGAGGACCGTTTGCACCCCAACGACAGCGGTTATGAAGCCATGGCCCAGGCGGTGGATCTGTCGCTGTTCACGGCTGAGGCGTCGGCTTGCGGCCGGGCGCGTCCATGATCGGTCAGACGTCTGGCGGCCCCATTCTCTGCTTCGGCGAGATGCTGCTGCGGCTTTCGCCGAACCAGAACGAACTGCTGCTGCAGTCC
>NZ_JABAZW010000115.1:20609-20945 GCF_018608325.1 Brevundimonas sp.
GCGTCCGGGCGGGGCCGAGGCGAATGTCGCCGTATCGCTGGCCCGTTTCGGCGCGCCGACGCGGATGGCGACGGTGCTGCCGGACAACGCCCTGGGCCACGCCGCCCGCGACGAGGTGCGAAAGCACGGCGTCGACACCAGCCCCATCGTCTTCACGGCGGGACGAATGGGCCTGTATTTCCTGACGCCCGGCGCCGTGCGCCGTCCGTCAGAGGTTCTCTATGACCGCGCCGGCTCGGCCTTTGTCGAGCAGGTGCATACAGCGTTTGACTGGGATCAGCTTCTGGAGGGCGTCGAGTGGCTGCACGCCTCGGGCGTCACCCCCGCGACCGGCCC
>NZ_JABAZW010000035.1:0-1658 GCF_018608325.1 Brevundimonas sp.
TAAGAGACAGCCTTCCAGCCGCGTGCGCAGGCCCGGCTGATCGATCAGGCGGCGAAAGTCGGCTTCGTCCAGTGTCAGGGCGATGCGGCTGCGTCGGTCCGGCCCGATCCGCAGGGCGTATCCGTCGCCCTGCGTCGCCAGCCATGCGGCGGGGTGGCGGGCCATAAGATCGCGGGCGCGTTCAACGGTGCGGCTCATCGTGGCAATTCCTGACGCGGCGCCTCGATGACCGAGTGCAGGCAGGTCTCCAACTGGGTCAGCAACTGATCGACCGGCTGGGCGTCGCGCGCCTCCTCGACCCAGCGGCAGGCGCTGGAGGCGGTCGAGCGGTTCAGGCCGAACACATGGGCCACCCGCTCCAGCGGCCAGCCGAACGAGATGTGCGCCAGATACATGGCCAGCCAGCGCGCACGCGACACGCCGGTGTCGGCCCGTCCGCGCGCCGTCATTTGCTCCGGCTGAACCCCTGTGCGCGCCGCAACCATATGAATGGCCAGTCCGGCTCTCAGTCGATCTTCCGCCGTGACGGGAACCCTGTATTCGTTTGCGTTCAAAAGCTCTTCTCCCCAACAATCGCCGAGTCGGGCGTTCTGGCGCCGTCTCGAACTGTGATGGGAATATAATCCTAACTCGCGTCAGGAACGGACGTGCCGCATTAACCGCGCACAGGTTGCGCGCGGCCAGGTCAGCGTCCGGCGGTGAGGGCCGTCGAAGCCCGGGCTTGGATTATGGTTAATAAATTTCGAATCATTGACCTGTAGGCCTCGACCGCGATTCCCAAATCAGCCTACGATTCGATTCATGGTGAGGAATTAACCTTTCTTAAGGTTTTCCGCCCTTAACCTGCGAACAAGGTTACCCAGCAGTATGCGTGGGTGGTTACCGCTAAGCTTTTGCCTGGAGGGCATGAATGCGCGTCCTGCTGATCGAAGACGACCACGCCACGGCTCAAAGCATCGAACTGATGCTGAAGTCGGAAGGCTTCAACGTCTACACGACCGATCTGGGTGAAGAAGGCATCGATCTGGGCAAGATCTATGACTACGACCTCATTCTGCTTGACCTGAACCTGCCGGACATGAGCGGTCTTGAGGTCCTGCGCCAGCTTCGCGTCGGCAAGATCAATACGCCGGTGATGATCCTCTCGGGCAGCCATGAGATCGAAACCAAGGTCAAGACCTTCGGCGGCGGCGCCGACGACTATCTGACCAAGCCTTTCCACAAGGATGAACTGATCGCGCGCACCCACGCCGTGGTCCGCCGTTCCAAGGGCCACGCCCAGGCGATCATCCACACCGGCGAGATCGCGGTTAACCTGGACGCCAAGACGGTCGAGGTTAACGGTCACCGCGTGCATCTGACGGGCAAGGAATACCAGATGCTGGAGCTGCTCTCGCTCCGCAAGGGGACCACCCTGACCAAGGAAATGTTCCTGAACCACCTGTACGGCGGCATGGACGAACCTGAACTGAAGATCATCGACGTCTTCATCTGCAAGTTGCGCAAGAAGCTGGCCACCGCCGCCGACGGCAAACACTATATCGAAACCGTCTGGGGCCGCGGCTATGTCCTGCGCGACCCGGCCGAAGGCGCAATCACCGTCGCCGCCTGATCGGTTCCCGATCCGAAACTTTCGAAACGCCCGCCGGAAACGGCGG
>NZ_JABAZW010000035.1:1668-3084 GCF_018608325.1 Brevundimonas sp.
GGGGGGGCTGTAGATGGCAAAATACAAGCCGATCGATTGCGGCGCCTTAGCCGTTGGCATAGTCAATGAAGTCATGCAGTGGGACCTGTCGCCTGGCTCCGTGCACTTCTCTGCTTCTGCTCAGGAGCATGCTGACGATCGTCACCCCGAAGACTACGCGCTCTGCGTCAAGAATATCGCGCATATTCTTCGGGCTCCGGACTGGGTCGGGCAGGGACCTAAAGACCGCGATGGTTTTGTGATGGTTCGCCGGATTTCGTCGGCGAAGGCCATCCTGTTGGTGGCGATCAAGTTGAAACGCGATGATCAGGGGCGATATGTCGTAGCGAGCACTTATCGGGTCACGCAGCATGACGCGGATATGCGTGTCTCTAAGGGGTATTGGCTGCGCGTATAAAAGCAAAAGGCCCCGTCCAACGAGCGGGGCCTGTTTCCAAGTTGAAGGCGGGGTCCCGAAGTCCCGCATCTCTTTCGGCTTTCGCCTACTTTACGCCGCTGAAAGCGGAGTGTGTGAGGAGGGAGTTCTCACCTCAACAACTTGGACTTTCAATATAGTGTTGAAAGTTTGATTTTTCAATACCGTTCATGATCGTGGAAGGCCAGCGTGGCCAGCAGCCCTCCACCGTCGGCGTTGGTCAGGGTCAGGCGCGCGCCGGAACGTTCGGCCATGCGCCGCGCAATGGTCAGGCCAAGGCCCGAGCCGCCGCTGTCGCGCGAACGGGACGGGTCCAGCCGGTAGAAGGGCTCGAACAGGCGCGCGATCTGGTCGTCGGGCGCGCCGGGGCCGTGGTCGCGCACGGTCAGGCGGATTTCCGATCCCTGACGCACGGCGGTCACCTCGGCGTCGCCGCCATGACGCACGGCGTTGTCCACCAGATTGGTCAGGCAGCGGCGCAGCGCCTGCGGGCGTGTGCGGATCACGGCTGAACAGCCCCCGGCGAAGACCACGGGCTGGCCCGCATCGGCGGCGTCCTCGCACAGGGCGGACAACAGGGCGTCCAGATCGACGGGAACCACATCCTCGGCGGTGGTCTCGATCCGGGCCAGATCCAGCCCCTCGCGCACCAGATGCTGCATGGCGCCCAGATCATTGACCAGTTGGCCGCGCAGGGCTTCGTCCTCGACCTTTTCGATCCGCAGCCGCATCCGGGTCAGGGGTGTCTGCAGGTCATGGGCCACGGCGGCCAGAACTCGTGTGCGGTCTTCGATCAGGGCCTGCAGCCGGGTCTGCATGGCGTTCAGGGCGGCGGCGGCCTGACGCACCTCACGCGCGCCTTCCTCGATCAGGGGCGGGCGATCCAGGTCGTGGCTCAGGGCGACCGCGCCTTCTGACAGACGGTTCAGCGGACCCGCCGCCAGACGTGACGCCATCCAGCCCGTCAGCAGCACCCCCGCCAGACCAACCGCCAGAAGCGC
>NZ_JABAZW010000009.1:0-3395 GCF_018608325.1 Brevundimonas sp.
GGCGGTTGGGGCGGCGGCGGTCGTCGTGGAGGCGGCGGCGGTGGCGCAGGCCGCATGGGGCTGGGCGAAGGCGGCGGGCAGGAAGACGAACCGTCGCATATCCAACCGCGCGAACCCCGCGTCACGGCGGCGGCGGAATCTTCTGAACGCATGGCTCGCGCAGGCCTGCTGTCCGTGCCGCAGCCCGTGCGATCCGCCGACCGCAATATGGATCAGAAGATCACGCTGCAGGAATGGACCGCAACCGGCCAGCGCTGGTTCAGCCTGCTGGACACCAGGCATCAGGGCTATCTGACTTTGGACGGCCTGCCGCAAACCGCGCTTCAGAGCGACGGCGGTCGCCGGGGCCGGGGACGGCGTTAGAGCACAAGGCCCTGCTCAGTCGTCGCCGCTGGGGCGGCCCCTTCCGCTCTTGATGGCGGATCGGGTGGTCTTGGCCTTCAGCCGTCGTTCCTTGGACGCCTTGGTCGGGCGGGTCGGCACGCGATAGACAGGCTTGATCGAGGCCTCGTCCACCATGGCCTGAAGCCGTTCGATGGCGTCGGCGCGGTTCCGATCCTGCGTGCGGTGGCGCACAGCGTTGATCAGGATCACCCCGTCCAGCGTCAGGCGGCTGCCCGCCAGCTTCATCAGCCGCGCCTTCACGGGGTCGGTCAGGCTGGGCGAGTTCCTGACGTCGAACCGCATTTGCACGGCGGTCGAGACCTTGTTGACGTTCTGCCCGCCCGGTCCGCCCGCACGATAGAAGCGGAACTCCAGCTCATCCTCGGGGATGACCGTCATGGCGCGGCCTTGCGCGCCTTGACCACGGCCTGATCCAGCGCCTGCAGGAAGCGCGAACGGTCGGCTGCTGAAAACGGCGGCGGGCCGGATGTGGCCACACCCATCGAGCGCAGATGCTCGCCCACCATCCGTCCGGCCAGAGCCGAACCGATGGAGTCCGGGGTGAACGGCTGGCCGTTCGACTTCAGCGCCTGTGCGCCGGATTTCAGGCAACGATCCGCCAACGGAATATCGGCGGTGATGACCACATCGCCCACGTCTGCGCGTTCGGCGATCCAGTCGTCGGCGATGTCAGGGCCAGCGTCCACGACCACCTGTTCGATCAGGGCCTCGCGCGGGACCTGCATCCAGCCGTTGGAGACGACATAGGTCTTCAGCCCATAGCGACGCGCCACGCGATAGACCTCTTCCTTCACAGGACAGGCGTCGGCGTCGATGTAGATGGTGGTGGGCATAGGCGTGACCTAGCGCGACGCGATGCGATGCGACAGACCCAAAGAAAAAGGGCGGAACCACCGGCCCCGCCCTTTGCGTTCATCAGTTCCGATAAGCCGGAGGCATCGTCGTCTGCTGGCGGTAACGGTCGCGCAGCAGCAGCGGGCGGCTGGTCAACGGCTGTTCGACGCCGTTGACGAAAATCGCCGACGGCTGGCTCAGCGGCTCCAGCGGATCGCCAGACCAAACCACCACATCGCCCGCAGCGCCCGGCGCGATCTGGCCGAACTGTCCGGCCATGCCGAAGATCCTGGCCGGATTGACCGTCAGGGCGGCGATGGCTGCGCCATAAGGCAGGCCGTGCGACACCGCGTTGCCGGCGTTGTAGCGAGCCTCGCGCGCCCGGTGGGTCGAGCCTTCATTGCCCTTGATGGCGATGACAACGCCCGCCGCGTTCAGGGCCGCTGCATTCTCCATCCGCGCCGCCCGGACCTCGAAATCGCTGGGCAGGTTGGAGATGGGGTTCAGCAGAACCGGCACACTGGCCGACGCGATCTCATTGGCGACCAGCCAGCCCTCTTCAGCGCCATCGAGGATGATCTTGACCCCTTCTTCACGCGCCAGACGCAGAACCTGCTGGATGTCCGACGCCCGGTGGACGGTGACGATCAGCGGCAGGGTGCCGTTGGCGACCGGGATCAGGGCCTCAAGATCAGCCCGCGACAGGCTGAGGTTACGCAGGCCTGCCCGCTCATAGGCCGACTTGTTGCGGGCATAGAGACGGACTTCCGACAGGGTCTCCTTGAACAGCACGAACTGGGCGCCGCGGGCGCCGCCAGCGACAGCGGCTCCGGCCTCGCCGAACGGGGCGACCATGGCCACGCGCGGCTTGACCAGAATGTCCGAACCCTGCCCCAGATTGATGATGGCCGCCTGCCCCGCGAACAGCCCCGGCGTCTGGAAGCCGCCATCGCCTGCGCCCGCCGTGTCCTCTTCATGGACATGGCCGCCCGAAGATCCGGGGTGCTGGGGCACGACCACCGCACGGGTGATGCCGCCCAGACGCGCCACCGGCAGGGTGAAGGACCAGGGGTCCAGCCCATACGAGACGTCGAAGGCCGCACTCAGGGTGTTGGCGCTGTTTCTCAGGTCATTGGTGCCGCGCACCGATCCGACCTCGGTGCCGCCCAGACCGGAATCCACGGCGACGAAGCCCGGCGCGACGGTCTTGCCCGCCGCATTGATGACGCGCGCACCGGCAGGAGCGGCGCCTGCTCCGACCGAAACGATCTTGCCGTCACGAATGACGACCGTGCCGCTTTCGATGACAGAGGTTCCCGTCAGGATGCGCCCGCCGACGATGGCGACGGTTTCCTGAGCCACTGCAGGCGCGGCCATAGAGAGGGCGGCCACGACGCCCGCGATCATGTGAGAGAGGCGCATCAGCGGGCTCCTACAGTAGCGTTGGCGGCGGTCAGGCCATAGCCCGGCTGACCCAGTTCAAAGTCGCTGGTCGGCTGATAGGCGGGGTTGGCGCGGTCATAGGTCAGGGCGCCGTCGATGAAGACCTGATCGGCGCGGGCGTAGATCGAGAAGGGATCGGCGCTCCAGATCACCACATCGGCGCGCAGGCCGGGCGTCAGTGAACCCGTCTGGTCGGCGATGCCGATGGCCTTGGCCGCGTTGGAGGTGAACCAGCCGATCGCGTGTTCTTCGGAGATATTCAGGCCTGCGCGACGACCGGCCGACAGGGCGGCGGCGGCTTCCTGGTTCAAACGCTGGGTCAGTTCCGGGTCGTCGGAGTGGATGACGGCGCACGAACCCTGCTGGGCGTCCACCAGGGCGGCGTTCTCCTCGATGGCGTCCAGAGCCTCCATCTTGAAGCCCCACCAGCCGGTCCAGATGGCCGCGCAGATGCCGTTGGCGGCCAGTTGCGGCGCGATCTTGTAGGCCTCGGTCGCGTGATGGAAGGTCGAGATGCGGTAGCCAAACTCATTGGCCATATCCATCATCATCGCCATTTCATTGGCGCGGTAGCAGTGGTTCTGGATCAGGATCGAACCGTCCAGAACCCCCGCCAGCGTCTCGTTCTGCAGGTTGCGGGTCGGGGGCGAGCCTTCGCCCGTCTCACGCCACTTATCCCACTTGGCCTTGTATTCGCGCGCGGCGATGAAGGC
>NZ_JABAZW010000009.1:3405-20601 GCF_018608325.1 Brevundimonas sp.
ATATTGCCCATAGCGGTCGCGGGGCTCTGGTTGCGCGAGCCATAGACGCGGGCCGGGTTCTCGCCGCAGGCCATCTTGACCGTATAGGGGGCGTTGGGGAACTTCAGACCCTGCATGGTGACCGAAGGCACGTTCCGGATGGTCACGCCGCGCCCGCCGAACAGGTTGGCCGATCCGGGCAGGATGTGCAGGGTCGTGACGCCGCCCGCACGCGCGGTGTTGAAGCCGGGATCCTGCGGCCAGATCGAGTGCTCGGCCCAGACCTGCGCCGTGTTCGGGCTGGTCGCCTCGTTGCCGTTGCTCAGACCCTGAACGCCGGGCGACGGATAGACGCCCAGATGGCTGTGCACGTCGATGACGCCGGGGGTGACATAGCGGCCGCGCGCATCAATGACGCGGTGACCGGCGGGAACCGGGGTCTGGGCGTCGCCGACGGCGGCGACCTTGCCGTCCGTGACCACGACCACGCCATTCTCGATCTTGCGGTCCGTGCCGGTCAGGACCGTGGCGCCGACCACGGCGAAATTCTCGCGCGGCAGGGGCTGATAGGTCGAGGGGAAGGGATCGGGATTGGTCGAATAATCCAGCCCCGTCGCCAGAGTGCGGTCCGGTTTGGCGGCGGCGCGCGCCTCTCCGCTGCTTACCGTATCTGTCGTCGCGCAGGCCGCCAACATGGCGCAGGCGACCACCGCGAGGCTGGCGCCCCGCAGACTGTGTCTGATCATCAAAAGCCCCTTCTCCCACTCCGCACCCAGACAAAAATCAGGCGCGTTGAATGGAGCCATAGAAACGGCTCGGCGACGAACCGTCAAAGTGTTTCAGCCGCGTGTGACAAGGGCGTCGATACGGTCCCGCAAGGCCTGATCGTCCAGCCCCTCGACGGTGATCATCTTCAGTCGCGACTGGCCGCCGCGCTTCACCGTGACAGAGGACCGGCTGACGCCCAGCGCCTTGGCCAGAAACCGCGTCACCGCCTCATTGGCCTCGCCGTCGACAGGGCGGGCGCGAACGCGGACCTTCAGGACGGGCCGCCCCTCGGCATCTGCCTCCCAGCCGTCGATGCGGTCAACCGATGCGCCAGGCTGCAGTTTCAGAGGAAGGTCGGCGATGGTTCTGGCCCAGACAAACAGAGGAAATCGACGCCAAACCTAGACAATAAGTCTCGACCGGGGAACGGCTCTGCGTCTGATGCGTCATCCCATGACCGGGGCCGATGACCGGCCGCTCATGAGGACGCCCCCATGTCGATGACCGTCGCCGACCTGATCGCCCAGACCCTGTCCAATGCGGGCGTCAAACGGATCTGGGGCGTGACCGGCGACAGTCTGAACGGCCTGAACGACAGTCTGCGTCGGCTGGATACCATCGAATGGATGCATGTCCGCCATGAGGAGACCGCCGCCTTCGCCGCCGGGGCAGAGGCTGCCATCACCGGGGAACTGGCCGTCTGCGCGGGCAGTTGCGGACCGGGCAATCTGCATCTGATCAACGGCCTGTTCGACTGTCATCGCAACCGGACCCCGGTTCTGGCCATCGCCGCGCATATCCCCTCGTCCGAGATCGGTCTGGGCTATTTTCAGGAGACGCATCCGCAAGAGCTGTTCCGCGAATGCAGCGATTTCTGCGAACTGGTGACCAACCCGGCCCAGATCACCGGCATCCTGGCCCGCGCCCTGAACACCGCCGTCGGCAAGGGCGGGGTGGCGGTGATCGTCATTCCCGGCGACGTGGCGCTGGCCAAGGCGCCCGATGGGGCCAGCACCGAATGGCATGCGCCGGGCCGCCCCCGCATCAGCCCCGTTGAAACTGATCTGGACCGCGCCGCCGAACTGCTGAACGGGGCGAACAAGGTGACCATATTGGCGGGCAGCGGCTGCGCGGGCGCGCATGATGCGGTCGTGGCGCTGGCCGAGGCGCTGCAGGCGCCGGTCGTCCATGCCCTGCGCGGCAAGGAACATGTCGAATGGGACAATCCCTACAGCGTCGGCATGACCGGCCTGATCGGCTTCTCGTCGGGCTATCACGCCATGCTGGCCTGCGACGCACTGGTGATGCTGGGGACCGACTTCCCCTATCGCAACTTCTATCCGACTGACGCCAAGATCATCCAGATCGACCATGACCCGACCGCGCTGGGCAAGCGGGCGACGCTGGCGCAAGGGATTGTCGGCGATGTGGCTGAGACGGTTTCGGCCCTGTTGCCGCGCCTGAAACACGAACGGTCTTCGCGGTTTCTGGAGGCAGCGCGCAAACACTATGTCGGGGCGCGTAAAGGCCTGGACGACCTGGCCCGCCCCTCTGCGCCCGGAAAGCCGATCCACCCGCAGTATGTCGCCGAGGTCGTCAGCCGTCTGGCCGAGGATGACGCCATCTTCACCGCCGATGTCGGCACCCCCACCGTCTGGGCCGCCCGTTATCTGGAGATGAACGGACAGCGCCGCCTGATCGGGTCGTTCAACCACGGCTCCATGGCCAATGCGATGCTGCAGGCCATGGGCGCACAGGCGGCGGCGCCGGAGCGTCAGGTCGTGTCCCTGTCCGGCGACGGCGGCTTCACCATGATGATGGGCGACTTCATCAGCCTGACGCAGTTGAAGCTGCCGGTGAAGGTGATCGTCTTCAACAACGGCTCGCTGGGCTTTGTCGCCATGGAGATGAAGGCGGCAGGCTTCCTGGACACCGGCACGGACCTGAAAAACCCCAACTTCGCCGCCATGGCCGCCGCCATGGGCGTGACCGCCTTCCGCGTCGAGGAATCCGCTGATCTGGAGGAAGCCGTCGCCGCTGCTCTGGCCCACCCCGGCCCGGCCCTGGTCGATGTGGTCACCGCCCAGCAGGAACTGGTCATCCCGCCCAAGATCAAGCTGGAGCAGGCCAAGGGGTTCGGCCTCTATATGCTGAAGGCCGTGATGAACGGGCGTGGCGACGAGGTGCTGGCCCTGGCCAAGACCAATCTCTAGAGCCTGATCCGCTGAGATGGGATCGCTGCGCGATTCCGTCGATGCGGTGAATCAGGCTCCAGATATTAAGCGAGAGCATGATTCACGCTTCTGCCGGAACCGCTACGCGGTTCCGTTAAAAACGATCATGCTCTAGCCACGCCTGGTCTGCACAGGGTCAGACCTCGGTCAGTGTCCCCTGCGGCGTCACGCTGTAGCGTTTCACGACCCGCATCTGATACGGCTTGGCCATGATGGTCGAGACGGCGCACAGTTCTGCGACCGCCCGTTCGCGCGTCAGGGTCAGCAGGATATAGCCCTTGGACGTCTGGTCGCAGAAGACCACCTCCGGGTTGGCCGACGACAGGGCCAGACCGATCGGCAGGCCGCCGACATGATCCCCCACCGAGGGGCTGGAGATGGACGAGGTGCCGAACTCCACCGCCCGGCGCTCGCCCGCGTTGTCGTACAGTTCGTTGGTCCAGAAGGCGTGGCTGTCACCCGACACGATGATGGGCTGGACGCCCGTGGCCTTCAGGGTTTCGTACAGACGCTCGCGCCCGGCCGGATAACCGTCCCAGCCGTCCAGATTGAACGGCAGGCCCAGTTTGAACAGCTGGATCGCCGCCTCGATTTCAGGGCGGCTTTCCGCAGGCAGGGTCGCCAGAAGCTGGGCGACCTGCTCGGGGGGCATCATCTGCTCGATGTTCGGTCCCTTGACCCGGGCCATGACCACCTGATTGCCCAGCACCTGCCACGGACGGCCCGCAGCGTGCGACTGCTGTATGGTTTCGCCGATCCAACGACGCTGCGCATCGCCCAGCATGTCGCGCGAAGGATCATTGCGCGTGACCTCAAAGGCCGCCACGTCGGGCGAACCGTCCGCCTTGCGCGGCAGGTCGGCGTAGGTCAGCTGTTTGTTGCGCGCCAGAAGCCGCGTCTCGACCATGATCAGGCTGGCCAGATCGCCGAAATGGAAGGCGCGGTTGATCGCCTCCTGAAGCGTGCCCGCCTTGGGCTCGCGGATCGGCATCCATTCGTAATAGGCCCTGAGCGCCGCCGCCTTGCGCACGGCGAAGTCGCCTTCGGTCTCGGGCTGATGGTTTTCGGCGCCCAGGATCCAGGTGTCGTTGGCCACCTCGTGATCGTCCCAGACGCAGATGAAGGCGGCCCGCGCATGGGCGGCCTGAAGGTCCGGGTCGGTCTTGTACTGGGCGTGGCGCGCCCGGTAATCGGCCAGGCTGACGATCTCGTGCGCAGGCTCGGGGATGCGGTTCAGCCGCACCCCATGATCCATGCCGTAATCACCCGGCGCCGCGCCGTATTCGTAGATATAGTCGCCCAGATGCACGACCGCGTCGACACGCTCCTGCTTGGCGATGGCGTCATAGGCGTTGAACAGGCCGCCCGGATAAAGCTGGCACGACACCACCGCCAGAACCACGTCCGGCGTCTGGTTTTCCGGCAGGGTCCGCACCCGGCCGACGGGCGAAGTGACGCCGTTTGCGGTGAAACGATAGAAATATTCCGAACCCGGACGAAGACGCGCATCGTCCAGTTCGTGCTTCACCGTAAAGTCGCGCTCTGCCCCCGCCTTCAGGTTCGAAACCCGACGCACGATGCTGCGGAAATCGGCGTCGCGGGCGACCTCCAGCGTGACGGGGACGTCACCGCCCGTGCCCGCTTCAGGCGTCACCCGCGTCCAGAAGACGGCCGAGTGCGGCCCCGGATCGCCGCTGGCCACCCCGTGCAGGAAGGCGACCTTGCCGGTGTTGGCGGCCTTGGCGACGGCGGGCGTTGCGGCCCCCGCGCCGAGCAGGCCCAGAAGACTGCGGCGATCCAGGTTCATCGGTTTTCTCAGAGCTTCAGTTTGAACACGAGGCCGTAGGAGGCAGGCCGTCCGGCGATGAAGGTCGGCATACCCAGCGCATCGCCGGTGTTGCCCGCATCCTTGATGTATTTCTCATCCAGAATGTTCTCGCCGAAGGCCTCGACGCCCCAGTTCTGCGAAGCCGGAGCATAACGGATGCGCAGGTTCAGCAGGCCGTAGGCGTCCTGATATTCGTCCTGAATCAGGTCGGGGACGAAATGGCCCTTCTGCAGTGCCGGGATGTCGTTGTCGTCGTCGAAGAAGACCTTCGACTGCCAGGTATAGGTCGGCTGGACCTCGATGGCCCCGCCCGCGACCGGCAGACGCCAGATGGCCCCGAACGAGGCGGCATGGTCAGGCGACAGGCGGAAATGGTTGCCCTCGTACAGGCCGTTCTCGAACCGTGAATGGTTGAAGGCGTAGGTGGCGAACAGGTCCAGATTCGACGAGACGGTGAAGTTGGCCTGCCCTTCGAAACCATAGGACTTGGCTTCGCCAGCGTTGGTGGTGACGAACAGGGTGCCCTGCTGCACCGTCGTCTGGAAGTTGTCGTAGTTGTAGAGGAAGACCGCGCCGTCCACGCGCAGGCGGCGGCCCAGGAGGGCGGCCTTGGCGCCGATCTCATAACTGTCGACCGTCTCGGCAGCGACGGGGGTGAAGCGGGCGGCGCCGCCCGGTGCGGCGGGAGCAGAGGCGCTGATGACCTCCGGGCGGCGACCACGGGCATAGTTGGCGTAGATGTTGGCGCTGTCCGACAGGGCGTAGCGCGCCGTCAGACGCCAGGTCACGCCATCATCCTTGGAGTCGAAATACGAGAAGTCGCCGTTGTTCGTCGTCGGCTGGGCCGTCAGGCCGAACAGCGGGAACAGGTTGGCGGGGATGTTCAGATAGGCCGGATTGGCCATGGTCGACAGGAAGGGCGCCATCTGGTCGGGCGGGATCGCGCCCGACTGCAGCGCCAGCAAAGCGCCCAGCACCGAGCGGCTCTGAACCGAGCTGGCGAAGCCCGTCGTCTTGTCGTCGCGGGTGTAGCGCACGCCGCCCGAGACCTCGAACCGGTCGGTCAGGGCGTAGGTGACATCGGCGAAGACGTCATAGGACGTCAGGTCGGAGTTGTTGATCGGCGTCTCGATATGCGCCGCCTTCAGGTTGGCGGCGATAGGCGCAGCGAAGGCGCCCGCGCCCAGCGGGCTCAGCATGCCGCCCAGCGCCAGACCCGCCAGCGTCGGATAGGCGGCCATCGGCAGGGTCTTGTCGCCGACCGTGGCGGGCGAGCCATCCAGCAGGCCCGCCAGCTGAACCAGGGCCAGACGTTCATCGAACTGGGTCGGTGTGCGCTGATAGCCCTTTTCATGGAACCAGCCGGCGCCGACGAAGCCGCTGAGGCGACCGCCGTTGTTGTAGCTCAGGCGCAGGTCCTGGCTCCACTGTTCGCCATAGGTGTCCTCGGCGCGGTCAGGATCGGCAGGGACACGCCGTCGGCGTCAAAGGTCTCGTAGTTCTTGAACTGGCGATAGGCCGTGGTCGAGTTCAGACGCAGCGACGGACTCAGGTCGAAGCGGGCCAGCCCCGTCACGCCCCAGACCTCGCGGTTCAGACCCAGAGCCTTGCCGCCGTCAAAGGCCGCGCCCGGCGTCAGGGCAGCGCCGTCCCACGGATCCTTGCCGCCCAGCACTGCGCCCGTCGTCGGGTCGGCGGGGAAATAGGCGATGGACTTGAACGGCGTGCCGGACGCCTTGTCTGTCTGATAGTTGGCGATCACATCGAACCGCATCGCCTCGATCGGGGTCCAAGCGCCCGACAGACGGAAGGCCTTGGTTTCGATGGAGTTGTAGTCGTCGCCGTCCAGCAGATTCTCGACGAAGCCGTCGCGCGTCTTCATGCGCGTGGCCAGACGCAGGCCCGCCGTCTCGCCGACCGGCAGGTTCACCGCCCCCTCGACCATGCGATAGCCTTCATTGCCGACCTCGGCCTGGGCATAGGCTTCGGTGCTGCCGATGCGGGCGCGGTTCTGGACCAGATTCACCGCGCCGATCAGGGCGCCGCGTCCGTACAGGGTCGACTGCGGCCCCTTGGCGATCTCGATCCGCTCCATGTCGAACAGTTCGACATAGGAACCGCGTGACTTGGAGATCGACACGCCGTCCTGGAACACCGACACGCGCGGCTCAGCCGTTGCGGCGCCGCTGTCCGAGGTGATGCCGCGCATCACGAAGCCCGGGTTGTTCGGCGACTGGTTCTGCACCAGGAAGCCGGGCACGAAGGCCGACAGGGTGTCGAACTCCTGCACGCCCAGATCTTGCAGGAACTGCCCCGAATAGGCGGTCAGGGCGAAGGGGACGTCGATGGTCTTCTGTTCGCGCAACTGAGCGGTGACGACGATGTCGTCAACCGTCGACGGCGTCGTCTGCTCGTCGGCCCAGGCGATGGTCGCCGTAGCGCTGACGCCCGCCAGGGCCGCCGCCGCCAACAGGCGCGCCTTCAGTGAAATAGTCATGTTCGAATCCCCAGAACAGCAATGTCAGGGGACTGACTAGCGATGCGCCGTGTCGTGGCGGCGACGGTTCAACATAGGCTTCAAGACGACCACGAGACATAGCGACGACGCTTGATCCGGGTTCGGCTTTTCAGCCCTCTAGCTCCAGCCGATAGCCGACACCCCTGACGTTGCGCAGCAGGCCAGCCGCACCCGACGTCTCCAGCTTGCGGCGCAGATGGCTGACATGGCTGTCGATGGTGCGTTCCAGGACGTCCTGATTGGGAAAACAGGCCTGCATGATATCGGCGCGGCTGAAGACCCGCAGCGGCGCGCGCGCCATATGGGCCAGGATGCGGAACTCGGTCAGGGTCAGGTCCAGACGCCTGCGCCCCTCGCGCAGGACCACTGACACAAGGTAGTTATCCAGCTGCACCTCCAGCGGCCCGACACGCAGCACCCCGCCCTTTTGCGCGCCCAGCGTCCGGCGCAGCAGGGCCTGAACATGGGCCGCTGTCTCGGTCAGGTTCAGCGGGCGGGTCACATAGTCATCGGCGCCGATACGCAGGGCCTGAAGCCGCTCGCCCGACTGCCCTTCGGCGGCGACCATGATGACCGGGGTCTCGTCACGACGACGCACCTCGCCCAGTACGTCCCAGCCGTCACGGACAGGCAGATCGACGCCCAGCAGGATCAGGTCAGGCCTCAGCGACGCCTGCAGATTCAGCGCTGCCTGACCATCCGCCGCCAAAGCGGTGCGAAAGCCTTCGCGGCGCAGGCTGGCGTCCAGCCCATCGGCGGTTTCGGCGTCACTTTCGGCGATCAGAACCAGCGGCGTCATGCCGCGCCTCTGCACCGCCCGGCTCGCGGGGGTCCAGCAAAAGCGGAATCATCGCGTAAAATTCACGCCAGTTTCACATTCGAAAACGCCTGAACCCTCCCCGCCCGATCAGGGGCGAGGAGGGCCAAAACGCTAAGGCTTGGTCAGTTTTTAGTACTTGGCCGTCAGCTGGATGCCGAAGGTGCGCGGCATGTTGAAGTTGCCGTAGTCCCCCAGCGTGCCCCGGTTCGACGGGTCACGACGATAGACATAGGTTTCGTCCAGCAGGTTGCGCGACCAGACAGCCACTTCCAGCAGCGGACCGCCAGGGTTGGTCTGGATGTCGGCGATGGCGACGCGGCCGTTCACGACGAACGACTGGTCGTTCTTGATCTCGAACTGTTCGAAGCTGTGGCTGGCGTCGGCGTAGTTGGCGTCGATGTGGGCCTTCAGGGTCGCGCCCATGAAGGGCGATTCCCAGTCAGCGGCGACGCTGGCGGCGTTCTCAGGCGTATAGGCGATGAACACCTTCTGCAGCTTGCCGTCGAACGGGTTGATCGTGTCGGGGATCTTCGCGTCCGTATAGGCGTAGGAGGCCGACAAGGTCAGGTTGTCGGTCGCACGGAACTGACCTTCCAGCTCAAGACCGCGGATCTTGGTCGTGCCGGGGGCGTTGACCGTCTCCAGGGTGTTGCGGCCGTTGGTGATCAGGCTGAAGTCGATCTGGCTGTCGGTGCGGTCCATCGCATAGATGGCCGCGTTCAGGCGGACGCGACGGTCGAACAGGTCGCTCTTCAGACCCAGCTCGTAAGCCTTGACCTCTTCCGGATCGAACGAGCGGTAGGTCAGCGAGCGCGAGGAGGCGCCGCCAGCCCGATAGCCGGTCGAGTATTTGCCGTAGACGTTGACGGTGTTGGTCAGGTCATAGGCCAAGGTGATCAGCGGGTCGAAACGGTCGACCGAACTCTTGAAGTGCAACTCGCCCTTCACGCCATTCACGTTCGGCAGGTCGTTGTTGACCAACTCCAGCGTGCCGTCTTTTTCATCCCAGGTGTAGCGGCCGCCAACCGTCAGGTGCAGGTCGCTCAGGCTGGCCGGGGTCCAGGTCGCCTGACCATAGATGGCCTTGGATTCCGAATGGGCCGTGGACTTGCGGTCCAGGAAGCGGCTGCCGCGAATGGTCGGGGTCGGGTCCAGAATGGTGTAGCCCGTACCGTCCGAGTTCCACTGGTTCGTCGAGGGCGTCGCCGCATCGTCCGACACGGTTTCCTTGAAGTAGAAGACGCCGCCGACGTAGTCGATGCTATCACCCAGCGAACCGACAGCCTGGAGTTCCTGGCTGAACTGATGCTGCCAGAAACCGGCCAGCGAGTAGCGCGAGAACTTGCCGTTCGGCGAGCCCAGCGGCGGACGGTGGGCGCCGGCGATGTTGTCGTACTGTTCAACGTCCAGATCGCGATAGGCGGTGATCGAACGGATTTCCAGCGAGTCGTTGGGACGATACGACAGGTGCAGATCGATGCCGCGCGTGTCGTCGACGCTCCACTGCTGCGGCACGCCGATATCGGCCTGCGTCATGCGCTTGGAGCCCTCAACCTGCACCAGAGGCGACAGGCCGCGGATGCTGCCGTTCGGCACCGATGCGGCGGTGAACGGCACAACAACCAGGCCGTTCGGGTTGAAGTTCAGCAGTTGCGAATAGAACGGGGTGTTCTTGTCCTTGCCGACGTCGGCGGCCAGGGTGGCCGAGAAGTTGTCGGTCGGGGTCCAGCGGGTCTGGAAGCGCAGGCCGCGACGGTCGTACTGGCCAAAGCCGGTCTCACCCGGAAGGATGTTCTTGGTGACGGGGCCCTGAACCTGGATCACGCCGTCGACCTTGAAGGCGAAATCGCCCAGGGCCGGGAAATCGACGTGCATTTCCGTGTTGTAGGAATCCAGATTGCCGACGCCAGCGGTGGCGCGCATGCCGAACTCGCCGGTGGGCTTGCGCGTGACCAGCGACAGGGCGCCGCCTTCGGTGTTGCGGCCGAACAGGGTGCCTTGCGGACCCTTCAGAACCTCGATGCGCTCGATGTCGAGCAGGGCCGAACCCAGACCGTGCTGGCGGGCCAGATAGACGCCGTCAACATAGACGCCGACGCCCTGTTCGCGGGCGGGCTGGTTGGCGTCGTTCGGCACGATGCCGCGAATGCCGATGGTCAGCGCCGACTGACGGGCTTCAAAGGTGGCGACGCGCAGCGAAGGCACAGCGCCGTCAGCCAGATCCATCAAGCTCTGGACGTGACGGTTCTCCAGCGCCTCGGAACCGAGCACCGAAATGGAGATCGGCGTCTCTTGCAGATTGGTCTCACGCTTGGTCGCCGTAACGATGATGTCGGCGAGGCCGGTCGTTTGCGGCTCGCTGGAAACGACCGGCGCCGTGGCGGGCGCGGTTTCAGCAAAGGCGGCGGCGGGCGTTACGAGAAGTGCGCTTCCCAGCAACAGCTGGAGGCGAAGTTTATTGCGACGTTGCATCATTGTTCCCCTGCGATGTCAGCGTCGGGGATTAGGACGTCTCTGCAATGGTCAGTTCACAGACGTGTAACGCCAAGATGCATTATTCGTGTCGTGACATGAATGCAGTCGCCAACCTGCCTAGGTCAAATCTCCTGACAATCTCCACAATCAAACCGATCAGGCCACTGTCCAGGCACGATGACGCCCAAATCAGGTTGAAAACAGCCGAAGCGTCTGGTCGTGCAGCCTTTGGTTGGCGGAGATCAGCACAGGCCCGCCCGCCTCTGCGCGCGCGCCGTCCAGACGCGTGACCACCCCGCCCGCCTGTTCGATGACAGGGATCAGGGCGACAATGTCATAGGGCTGGAGCGAGGGTTCGATGGCCAGGTCGATCTGACCCGCGGCCACCATGACCATGGCGTAGCATTCGCCGCCGTAGCGGGTCATGCGCGTGGCAGATTTCAACTGCGCGAAACCGTCCAGCAGGTGATCCGGCCAGCCCTCTGGCGAGGTGGTGTGCAGCACGGCGCCTGCCAGATCATCGACCGCGCGCGTGCGGATCGGATGACGCACGCCATTACGCTGGGTCCAGGCGCCGTCCGGCTCGCCCCAGAAGCGTTCGCCGGTGAAGGGCTGGCTCATCAGGCCGTGGGTCGCCACGCCGTCCTGCGTCAGGCCGATCAGTGTGCCCCAGACCGGAATGCCGCACAGAAAGGGGCGCGTGCCGTCGATGGGGTCAATCACCCATTGGAAACGGCTGTCGCCCGCCAGACCGAACTCCTCGCCCAGCACGCTGTGGTCCGGGTAGGTCGCGGTCAGAATCTCGCGGATGGCCAGTTCGGCGTCGCGGTCCGCATCCGTCACCGGGTCGAACGAAAAGCCCGGCTTGACCTTGGTGTCGATCTCCAGCGCCTGCCGGAACCGGGCCGAGGTGATGGCGTCGGCGGCATCGGCCAGACGGTGCAGGAATTCGATATCGACGGGCGCGGTCATGGTTGTGCCTTTTGCTGGGTTGAGCCCCGCTCGATCAGGGTGAAGGGCAGCACGGCGTCGGTCGCGGCGGGGGCATCGCCGCGATGACGAAAGGCGGTTTTCAGCGCCTCCATCGCCTGCCCGGCCATTTCGGCCAGAGGCTGCCTTATGGTGGTCAGTGTGGGCCAGACGCGGGTGGCCAGCAGGGTGTCGTCAAAGCCGCAGACGGCCAGTTCATCCGGCAGGCGCAGGCCCCGCCGGTTGGCCGCCCACAGCACGCCCGCCGCCATCTCGTCATTCGCCGCGACGATGGCGGTCGGCGGGTTTTCGAGATCCAGAAGTTGATCGGCGCAGGCGATGCCCGAGGCGAAGCCGAAGTCACCCTGCGCCTCCAGTTCGTCTGAGGGCGTCAGGCCGCGTGCGATCAGGGCGGCGCGATGCCCGTCCCTGCGCGCGATACTGTCGGAATGGTTCAGCGGCCCGACGACGACGCCGATCCGTTCATGCCCCTGATCCAGCAACAGGGTGGTCACGGCCTGGGCCGCGCCGACATTATCGATCCTGGCCGTCGCCATGCCTGCGATCGGACTGGCGGTGACCAGACCGGCCAGCGGCACGCCCAGGTCCGCCATAGCCCGGACGTCGAGCATCTCGGCATAGGGCGGCACCAGAATGATCGCCTCGGCCCCGCTCGACACCAGTTCCTGCGCCAGATCGCGCACCTTGTCCGGGCTGCGGGTCAGCAGCGGGCGAAACAGAAGCTGCAGTCCGCGCGACGCGGCCTGTGTGACGACGGCGGCGGTCAACGTGGTCTGGAAGGCGCTTTCGCCCGAATTATAGATGACCCCGACGCGCGACAGACTGGCCCCCGCCAGACGACTGGCCGATAGATTGGGCACATAGCCGAGCGAGGCGGCGGCCTGCCGCACCCGCATCCGTGTGTCGTCGCTGGCCCGTCCAGAGCCGCTCAGCACATTGGACACCGTCATGATCGAGACCCGCGACGCACGCGCCACATCCGCCAGCGTCACCTGCGCTCGCCGCGTCCGGGTCATGCGACGACATCCATCGGCTTAGCCTCTCTTGGCCGTGATCGTGCTGGCCAGAACAGGCACCAGGACCATCAATCCCGCAAGTCCCCAGAAGGCGGCAGGCAGACCGACCAATTTGGCCACCGCGCCGACGCCTGCCGGTCCCATCAGGATGCCTGCATAACCCGTCGTGGTGATGGCGGCGACGGCCAGGCCCGAGGGCATGGACTTCTGCGCGCCCGCCAGACGGAACAGCACCGGCACGATGTTGGAGGCACCCAGACCGATCAGGACGAAGCCAGCGATGGCGATGACCGGCTCCTTCACCAGCAACAGCACCGCGAACCCGGCCAGAGCCACCAGTCCGCCCCAGAACAGGGTGCGGAAATCGCCCAGGCGTGCCGTCACGCCGTCACCGACCAGTCGCCCGGTCGTCATGGCCAGAGAGAAGACAATATAGCCGACGCCGCCCTGCGACAGGGGCACCAGCCCTGCGTCGGTCAGCAGCAGGGCGCTCCAGTCCAGGATCGCCCCTTCGGTCAGGAAGGTCACGGCGGCCAGCAGGGCCAGCAGCAGCACAATGCCGCGCGGGAAGGCGAACAGGGGCGCGCCCTCATCTGCTCTGGTTTCGATCAGGCGCGGCCAGGACAGCAGGATCGCCACACCGACCACCACTGCGCTGACCACCGCACAGACCACAGGCGCCAGACCCAGCGACAGCATGGCCGTGACACTGGCCGCGCCGCCAAATCCGCCGATGCTGAACAGGGCGTGGAAGCCGGACATCAGCGGCCGATCCGACGCCTTCTCAACCTCGACCGCGTGGATGTTCATCGCCACGTCCAGCGACCCCAGACCTGCACCAAAGACAAACAGGGCCACGCCAAGCGTGATCGGGGTCGGGGCGAAGGCCAGGAAGGGCATGGCGACGGCCATGATCAGGCCGCTGACGATAATGATGGGACGGCTGCCGTGTCGGGCGCTGAGGATGCCGGTCAGGGCCATGGCCAGAACCGAGCCAACACCCAGACACAGCAGCAACAGGCCTAGCGCGCCTTCATCAATGGCCAGACGTGTCTTGGCGAAAGGCACCAGAGGCGCCCAGCTGGCCAGACCAAAGCCCGCCGCCAGAAACGCCATCCTGGTCGCCAGCCGCGCCTGTTTTCCGTCCACGCCCGTCATCTCAAGACCGTCATCAGAATTCCAAAAAGAGGCCGGTCACGTGTCACACGTGATCTGCGCGACCGGCCCGTAAGTGAACAGCGAGGGAAGCTGTCAAAAGCCGCACTCATTGATTTAACGCTAAACCACAAGCGCTAAACTAGCACGTTTTTTGCTATTTCATCCGAGCGGAGAAGACATGGGCCGCCAGGACGCGCGACGAGTCGTGACTAAAGAACGACTTATCCTGATCAAAGACAACGCCGCCGAACGAAGTCACACCGTTGTAACGCAATCGTAGTTCAGGCGTCTCACCTCGCCCCTAGACGCGCTCCGTCTCAAGGGGAAATCGCGTCATGTTGTCACATTCGAACTATTCACGCCTGGCCTGCCTGTTGGCCGGCACGGCCTTGGTCACTCTGGCTGGTACGGCGTCCGCCGCCGATCTGACAGGGCCAGCAGCGACCGAAACTGTACGCGAACAGGGTGCTAGCGAACCCTCCTATGAGGTTGGCGACATCGTCGTGGTCGGCAAGGGCCAGACCCGTTCGGTTTCGACCCTGCTGCCCGCCAACCTTGAGACCCTGCCGCCGGGCACCAGCGTCCAGAAGGCGCTGAACTTCCTGCCGGGCGTCAGCGCCCAGTCGATCGACGCCCTGGGCGTCAACGAACAGTCCCTGACGCTGCAGGTGCGCGGCTTCAACACCACCCATCTGGGCTATGCGCTGGACGGCGTGCCGCTCGGCGACGGCGCCTATAACAACTACAACGGCCTGACCATCAGCCGCGCCCTGATCTCGGAGAACCTGGGCCGCGCCGATCTGGCCACCGGCATCGCGGGCCTGAGCATTCCGTCGACCAGCAATCTGGGCGGCGCCCTGATCTATTCCTCCAGCGACCCGCGCAAGACCTGGGGCGTGCGTGGCAGCCAGACCTTCGGCAGCGAAGAGACCAAGCGCACCTTCCTGCGCGTCGACACCGGCGAGCACCACGGCTTCTCGGCCTATCTCTCGGGCCAGTACAGCGAGCAGGACCTGTTCGTGAACCAGCCCGCCTGGAACCAGTCGACCGGCAAGCAGCTGAACGCCAAGGCCAAATACGAGTTCGAGCGCGGCACGATCACCGCCTTCGCCGACATCTCGCGCACCAATCAGGCCGATGACGCCTATCTGTCCAAGGACATGCAGAGCCGTCTGGGCTGGGACTGGGCCGGTTACGCCCCCAACTGGCAGGCCTATCTGGACCGCGCCTACTGCACCGTGACCGGGCCGACCGCCCCGTCCAAGTGCGTGCCCGCGACGGCGCCGGAGAAGAACTCCGACGTCACCTTCACCAACGGCCAGATCCTGCGCAACGACGAGCTTTATTACGTCGCCGGCGACTATCGTATCACCGACAGCCTCAGCGTTCGTGGTCAGGTTTACAAGCACACCGACAAGGGCGCCGGTAACAACTGGATCGTCGGCTGGTCCATCAACCCGACCGGCAATCTGCCGGTCCAGATCCGCGACACCCGCTACACCATCGACCGCGAAGGCGTTCTGGGCAGCGCGACCTGGAACATCGGCGCCCACCGCCTGCAGGCCGGGTTCTGGCTGGAAGACAACACCTCCAGCGCCGCCCGCTACATCTGGACCAATGTCACCGAGCCGTTCAGCCTGGCGCGCTTCCTGAAGGGCCAGCCGAACAACGCCCAGTGGGTTCAGCAAACCACATGGATGACCCGCCAGTTCTACGTTCAGGACGAGGTCAAGCTGCTGAACGACGCCCTGACCATCGATTTCGGCTTCAAGAGCACCTATTCGAAGTCCGTCGCCGAGGCCCAGCGCGGCATCGCGGTCAACGCCCCGCCCGCCTCCAGCCAGTTCGCATCGGGAACCCTGACGGCCAAGGACAACTTCCTGCCCGAGATCGGCGTCCACTGGCAGATCACGCCCGAGCATGAACTGTTCGCCAGCTATGCCGAAAACATGGCCATGTATCAGGGCGGCTTCAAGCTTGGCCCGCAATCCGTGTCGCAGGCCGTCTGGGACGCCCAGGGCCACACCCTGAAGCCGGAAACCTCCAACAGCTTCGACGGCGGCTATCGCTACATCAGCGGCCCGCTGCAGATCGCCCTGTCGGCCTATCGCGTCTACTTCAACGACCGCCTGCTTCAGTATAATCCCTGCCCCACCAACCAGCAGCAGAACCCCGGCTGCGGCAACTCCTTCCACAATGCGGGCGGCGTCACCAGCACGGGCGTCGAACTGGGCGTGCTGTGGAAGCCGGTTCCGTGGGCGACCTGGTACAACTCGGCCTCGCTGAACAAGACCACCTATGACGACAATCTGAACTGGTGCACCGCCACCTGCGTGGTCAAGGAAACCGAAGGCAAGCAGCAGGTCGATACGCCCAAGGAGATGTTCGCCAGCGTCCTGACCCTGCAGCGCGGCGGCTTCTCGGCCTCGTTGATGGGCAAGTACACGGGCCGCCGGTACTACACCTATACCAACGACCAGAGCTTCGGTGGCTACACCACCTTCGACCTGGGCCTCAGCTATGACCTGGGCAATGTCGGGGTGAATGGCGCCAAGCTGGCGGTCAATGTCACCAACCTGACCGGCAAACGCTATGCGTCGAACTTCGACAGCAGCGTCTTCGCGCCGGATGATGCGGCAGGCAATATCGTGGTCTTCCACTCCTCGGCCCCGCGTCAGGTCTTCGCCACGATCAGCTTTGATTTCTAAGCCGCGCTGATCGTGTTTTTCGTCTCTCCCTTCGCTTCGCAGCGGGGGAGAGGCGATTTCAATTCTGCAAGGGAAAACGGACTGATGAAAATGTTCCGCTGGTTCCAGATCGCCGCCGCAACCGCCGCCGTCGCCCTGTCGGTCGGAATCGCCAAGGCTGACGCCCAGAACTTCACCATCGCCGTCGTCCCCGACACCCAGAACTATTCCGACGTCACCCTGCCCCAGCCGCGCGGCGAGGCGACCTTCACCCAGCAGATGCAGTATCTGGCCGACCAGAAGGCGGCAAAGAACATCGTCTTCGTCAGCTTCGTCGGCGACCTGATCCAGCACGGCGACGGCCAGTTCCGTATTGCGCCCAAGGACGGCGCCAGCGGACCGCACACGGTCATGGACACGCGCGGCGAATGGGACATCGCCAACCGCGCCGTGTCGATCCTCAGCCGATCGGGCGTGCCCTTCGGCATGGTTCCCGGCAACCACGACTATGACAACTATTCCTGGTGGAGCGAGGACGGCGGACCGGGCTCCTCGCGGCCCCTGTCGGGCGGTCGGACGTGGGGCCTCTATTTCGGTCCGAACTCACGCCATTTCGCAGACAAGGCCTGGTACGGCGGCGCCTCAGACAACGGCCTGAATTCGTTCCAGACCTTCCAGGGCGACGGGAAAACCTTCCTGCACCTGTCGCTGGAAATGGACCCG
>NZ_JABAZW010000053.1 GCF_018608325.1 Brevundimonas sp.
GGGCGTGCGGGTCTGATCTCAGGCTTGAATGTCACCTCGCCGTTCAAGGAGCAGGCGTTCGCTCTGGCCGATGAGGTGTCGGCCGCGTCGAAACTGACGTCCTCGTCCAACATCCTTAAGTTCGTCGACGGCCGGGTGCTGGGCGACAGTTCGGACGGCGTCGGCCTGATGCTGGGGCTGAAGGAACAGGCGCCGGATCTGGATGTCACTGGAAAACCTGTTGTCATTCTGGGCGCAGGCGGCGCCGCGCGCGCCGGATCGGGCGTTCTGGTCGAGGCGGGCGCCGAGGTGCGGATCGTCAATCGTTCGCGCGACCGGGCCGAGGCGCTGGCCGCCGACCTGGGGCCGTCCGTGCGGGTGGTGGAGGCGGCTGAGGCGTTCGACGGCGCCGCCCTGATCGTCAATGCGCTCAGTGTTCCGCCGCAGGTGGATTTCGACCTGATCGCGCCGGGAACCGTGGTCATGGACATGACCTACAAGCCGTTGTGGACGCCCTTCCTGATCGAGGCGCGGGGGCGGGGGCTGACGACCGTGGATGGTCTGGCCATGCTGATCGGACAGGCGGCGCCCTCGTTCGAGGCCATCTTCCGCCGCCCGCCGCCGCCGCTGGACCTGCGCGCCCTGCTGATGGCGCATCTGGGCGAGGCGGTCGGATGATCCTGCTGGGCCTGACCGGCTCCATCGGCATGGGTAAGTCGACGACGACGGCCATGTTCGCCGATCTGGGGGCGGTGATCTGGAACGCCGATGACGCGGTGCATCGGCTCTACGCCAAGGGCGGGGCGGCGGTTGGGCCGGTCGGAGAGGCCTTTCCCGGCGTGATCGTGGACGGTGCGGTGGACCGCACACGTCTGGCCGAGGCCCTGGGTCGCGACGAGACGGCCTTCAAGACGCTGGAGGCCATCGTCCATCCTCTGGTCGCACAGGGACGGCAGGCTGACCTGGACGCGGCGCGGGCGGGGGGCGTGAAACTGGGCGTTCTGGACATCCCTCTGCTGTTTGAAACCGGCGGCGACCGGTCCGTGGACGCCGTGGTGGTGGTCAGCGCAGACGCCGAGGTTCAGGCCGCGCGCGTCCTGGCCCGTCCCGGTATGACGCGCGAGCGGTTCGAGGCCATTCTGGCCCGTCAGCTGCCGGACGCGGAAAAACGCGCACGCGCTGACTTCATTGTCGATACCGGCCACGGGCTGGACGTCGCCCGCGCGCAGGTGGAGGCGATTGTCGCCGCTGTGCTCGATCCGGCGTGGATATCTCCGCGTCGCGACGCCGCCAGTCTTTCGTAAAGGACGAAACGCCCCCATTAAGAGCGAATGGCGCGCGAGATTGTTCTTGATACGGAAACCACCGGGTTCGACCCCAAGACGGGCGACCGGCTGGTCGAGGTCGGCTGCATCGAACTGCTGGACCTCCTGCCGACGGGCCGCACCTTCCACCGGTTCGTCAATCCCGAGCGGCTGATCCCTGAAGACGCCATTCGCGTTCACGGCATCACCGACGAGAAGGTCAAGGACGCGCCCAAGTTCGCGGCCATTGTTGATGATCTGTTCGAGTTCATCGGCGACGCGCAACTGATCGCCCACAACGCCAACTTCGACCGTAACTTCATCGACTTCGAACTGAACCGCGCGGGTCGTCAAATCACGGGCGAGCCGCGCTGGATCGATACGCTGAAACTGGCCCAGACGCGGTTTCCGGGCATGCCCAACTCGCTGGACGCCCTGTGCAAACGCTTCAAGGTGTCGCTGGTCGAGCGCACCCTGCACGGCGCCCTGATCGACGCCCGTCTGCTGGCCGAGGTCTATCTGGAGCTGCGCGGCGGCAAGGAGCGGGTTCTGGACCTGTCGTCCGGGCCGCGCGGCAAGGGACCGGGCGGCTCCATCGAACAGACGGTTTACGGCGCCCGTCCGCATCCGCTACCTCTGCGCTCAACACCGCAGGAGCATGAGGCGCACGCGGTCTTTCTGCGCTCGGTGTTGAAGGACCACAGCCTGTGGGCCGGTTACGGCGTGGCCATCGCCGAAACAGAAGAGGCGCCCGCCAACTGACGGACGCCTCCTGAAACTCTGAACGACGCCTGGTTCAAGCGTCGTATCGAGGCTTGGCTTACGCTTGGCCGGTTGCAGGCGGCTGTTGGGCGATCTGCTGCTGGCGGGCGATGTAGATGGCCGCGAAATCGATCGGGTCCAGCATGAAGGGCGGATAGAAGCCGCCGTCCGCCGTGGCGCGGGCGACGATTTCGCGCGCGAACGGGAACAGATAGCGCGGGCATTCGATCAGCAGCAGCGGCTCGATGTCCTGCTCCTGGACATTGGCCAGCTGGAACAGGCCGCCATAGACCAGCTCGACGTGGAAGACAGGCTGGTTCTCGTGCGACGCCTTGATCGACAGCTTCAGGTCCAGTTCGAACAGGCCGTCGGGACGGCCCTGAGCGGCCATTTCAACGCCCAGATCGATGGCGGGCTTGCCGTCGATACGCAGGGATTCCGGGGCGCGCGGGTTCTCGAACGAGAAGTCGCGGACATATTGCGCCAGGATGCGGAAGCCGGGACCGGCGGGCTGGCCCTGTTGGGCGTCGGCGCCATTGGGGGTTTCGGCAGGCGGCGTTGCGTCGGTCATGTTGCGATCTTCAAAGTCGGAATTGGGCCGATTGGGCCGGGAATAAGGCGGGCCGATTACCATGCCGAGACGCTTGGCCGCAACTTTGGTTGGACGGCGGGGGGCGCGCTTCGCCTTGCTTCACCTTATATCAGCCCCTAATCGTCAAATAGTGTCTTCTGACAAGCTCCCGCCTGCCACAGGAATAGCCCCTTGAACCTGCCGGTCCAGTTCCAGATCGTCGTCTTCGCCGTGATCGCGGCCTTTGTCCTGTTCCAGCTCTATAATGTGCTGGGCAAGAAAGTCGGACGCCAGCCGCAGGAAGACGCCAAACTGGCCGTTCCTGGCCCCAACACCCCTGATCAGGCCGTCAAGCCGACCGCC
>NZ_JABAZW010000110.1 GCF_018608325.1 Brevundimonas sp.
GGGGGCGACGGGGCGGGGCGCACGACCCGACGGATGATGACCGCGCCGTCAGGCCTGATCTGATAGACGCAGTTGCTGTCGGACAGGACGCGGCCCAAAGCTGTATCCAGCCGCATGGACCCGGTCAGGCGGGGCGACGCGCCCGTGCAGGACGCCACGTCGCCGCCCAAGGACACCCGGGCCTGAACCGCCAGATCCAGCAGGGCGCCGCGCACGGTCTGGGCGGGGATGTTGGCGCTGAAGGTGCGTGGCGACGAGGCAAGCGCAGGCGGCGCCGCGAGCAGCAGCGTCAGCAGGCCTCCGAGGGCCGACTGGGTCAACCCGCGCATCTGGAACAGGAGCCAGGCCGAAGCCTAGCGGGATGCGCGTGCGGACAGGCGCACTTCGTTGGGCGTGCGCTCTACGGTGACGGGAGAGAAGTCGCGAAGTTGGGCCAGCATGGTCGTTTCATCTGCAATGCGCAGAGCGCCCGTGAAACGAAGGCCTTGCGCGGAGGCAGACACTGTAAACGGCTTGTCGAAATAGCGCGACAGGTCACGACTGATATCTGTGATCGCGGCGTCGCGATAAACCAGAACCCCTGTGCTCCAGCTGGAGACGCTGTCGGCGTCGGTCGCGCCCAGTTCTGCGGCCTGATCACCGGCCTGATGCAGCGTCTGGCCTGCGGTCAGGCGCACCGGCGTCTGGGCCGACTTGGCCTGCACCGAGACGATGCCGCGTTCTACGCCGATGGCGAAGTCGTCGTTGTGGCTGACGATGTTGAAGGCGGTGCCGATCACGCGGACCTGGCGCCCGTCCGCCTCGACCGTGAAGGGGCGGCTGGCGTCATGAGCGACGTCGAAGGCGGCCTCGCCGTCTTGCAGCGACACCTGGCGGCGTCCATCGTTGAAGCGGACCTGCAGGCTGGAATGGCGGTTCAGTTTGACGGTCGATCCGTCCTCAAGCGTGATGGTCTGAGGCGCGTCCTGCGTCTGATAGATCACCGGACGGTCCATGAACTGCGGCCACAGGCCTGCCGTCAGGGCAGCAGCCGCCGCAATGCCGACGACCGGAAACAGCCAGGCGCGACGGCGCGTGATGCGCACATCGTCGTTGGCCGCGCGACGCAACGGCGTCACCGTGGCGATAGGCTCAGCGGGAGCCGCCGTCAGGGCGTCGTCCAGATCGACCCAGACCTGTTCCAGCGCATCATAGGCGGTGCGGTGTGCGGGCGAGACGGCGATCCAGTCGCCGAATGCGCGCCAGTCGGCCTCCGACGCCTCGACGTCGCTCAGGCGCACGAACCAGGTCAACGCCTGCTCCTCGATTTGCCTGTGCTGCGTCATGCGCTCGCCCATCCCTGTGCTGCACCATGCAGCACCCATGGATACGACGTCGCCAGACGGGCGGCGCCTCCAAGAATACTGTCACCAAACGGTGACGCTGTGTCGAGACGCTGGCTCATTTGCGCATCCTCGCGGCCAGAATACGCAGGGCGTCCATCATGTGCTTCTCTACGGAGCTGCGCGATATGCCCTGTTTTTCAGCAACTTCGGCGTAGCTGAGGCCGTCGAACTTGTGCAGGCGGAAGATGGTGCGGGTTTTTTCCGGCAACTGGTCCAGCGCCGTCATCAGCTTCTGCAGTCGCTGGCGGCCTGCGACCACGGCCTCGGCGGAGGGGGCGTCGTCCACGTCGTCGCCGTCTTCGGCCCCGTGCATGGCCACCCGCCAGGCTCCGTCGCGCGCGGCCGAACGGCGGCTGGAGCGCCATCGGTCCAGCAGCAGATTGTTGGTCAGCCGATAGAGATAGGCGCGTGGGTCGCGGATGTCGGCGTCTTCAGGGGTGCGCGAAACCTTCAGATACAGTTCCTGCAGCACGTCTTCGACGTCGCCGCGCCCGCCCAGCCGCGACGCCGCGAACCGGCCCAGGTCGTCGCGCATCTGCAGATAGACGGTTGTGAGGCGGGGCGGGTCGAACGGGGGCAAACTAAACTTATCTCCGTTGGACGCCCATGCGCGTGTCGCCATGCGCAGCACAGCCTGTTCGAACTGCGTTTGTTTTAATGCCGTGGCGAAAGTCGTGAGGCAAGCGCCAGATGGCGGCGTCATCTGAGTCGAGGGGCCGCAAGAGCCGCAAACTCAGTCGAGGATGATGATGACGACCGTTGCGCCGAAAACCGCCTATCTCGGCTGGCTTTCCCGCGTGTTGGCGTCGACGAAAAAGGTCGCGCCCGAACGGACCGAGCGCGCCGATCTGGTGCTGGGTTATGCCACGGGTTACGACGCAGCGGTGATCGCGCCCTTCGTGCGCTCGCTGCGGTCGTGGTTCGACGGCACAATCGCCCTGGTCGTGGACCGGCGTGATGATGTCCTGGCCCTGCTGGAAGAACACGATGTCGTCGCCGTCCATCCTGAACCGGCCACAGGCTGGGAGCCGCACGCCGTTGTGGCGCGCTTTTCCGCCTATGCCGACCTGATCGAACGCTGGCCCGATGCGGACGGCGTCTTTGTGACCGACGTGCGCGACGTCGTCTTCCAGGGGGATCCGTTCGAGCCGCGTCCGGCGCAGATGGAAGTCTTCAATGAGTGGGACGGCGGCAATCTGGGCGGCCACGCCTTCAACACCAAACACCTGACCGCTGTGTTCGGCGAGGACATCGCCGCCAGTCTGGCCGACAAGGCCTGCCTGTGCGTTGGCACCATCATCGGTCCGCGCGACGATGTGCTGCGCCTGTGTCGCACCATGCTGATGCTGGCCGCCATTCCCCGGTCCGAGATCGGCGGCGCCTTCGGAGCGGATCAGGCCGTGTTCAACATGGCGATCCATTTCGGACTGGTCCGTTCGTCGGTCCAGCCCAATTACCGCCGCGTCGCCACCATCGGCATGACGCCCGGCGACCTGCTGCACTTCCATGAGGGCAAGGTGGTCAATCCTACGGGCGGAACCAGCCCCATCGTCCACCAGCATGACCGCCATCCGCATCTGGCCGATCCCATTCATGCACTATGGGGCAGGGGGCTGCGCTACTGCGGCCGCACCAAGTCCAAGACGGCGGCGGATCGCGGCCTGCGGTTGCAGCGCTCTCTGATGCGCCGCCTGCCTGAACTTCGCTGAGCCCAGACCATGTATGACGAATGGCGCGTCGGCTTCACCCGGCGACCGATCCAGCATGTGCTTGAGGCCGACGCGCTGACGGTGGACGCGATCGTCTGGCTGCCGCCATGCCCGCGCAGTTTCCAGTTCATCGCCGACCCGTTCGGCATCGAGCGCGACGGGGTGACGACGATCTTCGTCGAAGCCTTCGACTATCGCGTGCGGCGCGGCGAGATCCATTATTATCAGTACCGGGGCGACGCCCTGATCGGGCAGGGGTTGGCCCTGGCCGAGCCGTTCCACCTGTCCTATCCCAGCCTGATCGAAGACGGCGGCGAACTGTACATGCTGCCCGAAGGCTACAAGAGCGGCGGCCTGACCCTTTATCGGTGCGAACGTTTCCCCGATCGCTGGGCGCCGGTGCAGCGCCTGCTGGACCTGCCGGCCATTGATGCGACTGTCGTCAAACATGACGGGCGGTGGTGGATGTTCCACACATTGCCGGGACCGGACGACCGGGCCATGCGTCAACTGCATGTCGCCTATGCCGATGAACTGAAGGGGCCGTGGACGTCGCATCCCGGCAATCCGGTCCGCACGGGTTTTCTGGAATCGCGACCCGGCGGGACGGCGTTCGCGCATGAGGGCGTCCTGTATCTGCCGGTTCAGGAATGCCGCCCGACCTATGGGGCGGCGATCCGCCTGCTGAGGATCGACACCCTGACCCTGACCGACTTCGCCGCCAGCCTGGTGCGCCGGATCACGCCCAAGGGGCTGCTGGAGGGTTTCAAGGACGGGCTGCATACGGTGTCGGGCGATGATCGGCTGACCGTCATCGACGTGAAGGGGCTGCGCCGGTCGCCTGCGGAGAAGCGGATCAAGCTGCAGTACAAGCTGCGCCGCCTGTTCGGGCTCAATGGTCCGCGTCGGCGTGACCAAGCGGATGCGGCATGAAGATCGCGGTCGTCCTGCCGCGCGGCAGCCTGTTCGACGTGGACCGGATCAACTCCATGGAGCGCGTCGCCCTGACCCTGAACGCCTGGAGCCGCTTCAACGCCGACATCCGTTTCGTCTGCGAGGACGGCGCTGCAAACCCCGCCGCGCCAGATCAGACCCTGTTCGTGCCGTCTGGCCTGGGCAAGCGGGGCCACACCGCTGCCGTGGTCGCGGCGTTGCAGGCGTTTCAGCCGGACGTGATCGAATATCACCAGCAACTGGCGGGGGCGGCAGACATCGCCAGACGCCTGCCGGGCCGGGTCCACGTCCTGTACCGCCACACCCGGTTCAAGCCGGCCTCCAACCTGATCGACCGCTGGCGCTATCATGGGCGTCTGAAGGCGTTCGACCGGCTGATTTTCGTCAGCAAGGCCGCGCGCGAAGAGTTCCTGCGCGATTACTCCGGTTTCGACGCCTCCGCCGTGGTGGTGTGCAATCCCATCGACGTCGAGGTCTGGCGCGGGGATGCGGACAAACGTGAAAACCTGATCTTTTTCTCCGGCCGCACGCTGGAGGAGAAGGGGGTCGATTCCTTCTGCGCGGCTTTGGCCGAGACGCTGGATCAGGCCCCCGACTGGCGCGGCGCGCTGATGCTGGGCGAATGGGAGCGGAACAAGGACTGGGCCGAGCCGCATCTGCGCGCGCTGGACCGCTTCGGCGACCGGGTCGAAATCCATAAGTCCGCCTCGCCCGAACAGGTCGTCGCCGTCGCCAGCCGCGCCGCCATCGCCGTGGTGCCATCGCGGGTGGCCGAAGCTCTGGGCCTGACCGCGCTGGAGGCCCATGCGGCGGGCGCGGCCCTGATCTCGTCAGGGCGCGGGGGCTTGCGCGAAGCCAGCGGTCCCCACGCCATCTATGTCGACCCGCCCGAGGCTCAGGGACTGGCTGCGGCCATGCAGCATCTTGTCCGCAATGACGCCGAACGGGCAGACATGGCGCGTGAGGCCCAGTCCTTTGTCGCCCGCACCCATTCGCCCGCCCTGCGCGCCGCAGAACTGGACGATCTGCGTCTGGCGCTTGCGGAAAGCCACTCTCCTGCCACCCGTCGATCGCGCGCCTCGCGCTAGTTCGACCCTTGCCCAGGCCTGTCTTGATGACCGCTATCCTGTCCGCCCTGACGACCCGGTTTGAAGGTTTGTTCGACCGCCGCAAGAAGGCCGCCGAACGGATACGCGAACTGCCGGACCGTCAGCTGCTGGCCTCGGCCTATATTCCGGCGCTGGCGGCGCGGGGCGGGCGTATTCTGTGGGTCGGATGCCGGGCCTATACGGCGGAAGACTATCCGGCGCTGGAGCGTTGGGGCGCCGAGGTCTGGACCACCGACATCGATCCCAAGGCCGCCCGCTGGGGCCGGGCCGGGCGTCACCAGACCGGCGACCTGTGCGAGATCGACCAGATTTTCGACGACCTGCGTTTCGACGCCATCGTCTGCAACGGCGTTCTGGGCTTCGGCGTGGATTCACCTGCCGCGCAGGAGCAGGCCATGACCGCCATGGCGGGCATTCTGAAGCCGGGCGGCTTGCTGCTGCTGGGCTGGAACAATGACCGGATCGACGATCCGCTGAAACTGTTGGCGACCGAGCGGTATTTTACGACCGGCCATATCGGCAGCAAGCCGTCACGCGTGCGGTTCGACGACGTCACTCATGTTTATGATACACTGGAGTTGGCGCGCGCGGCTCACTGAGGGCCGGATTGTCCGCCGTCCAGGTCAGCAGCCAGTCGCGGAACCGCTTGATCTTGGGCACGGAGCGACGGTGCTGCTGGCACACGATCCAGTAGGCATGGCCCAGGGTCGAGGTCTGTTCGAACAGCGGCACCAGCCGTCCGTCGGCGATGTCCATGCGCCAGAAGAAGGGGGTCAGGATCGCCACCCCTTGTCCGGCCATGGCGGCGTGACCGTCGTTAGCCTGTGAATCCAGACGCACGCCCGGCACATTCACGGCGCGGGCGTCGATGCCCGCATCGCTCAGCCATTGCCGCCACGCGGGGTCGTGGGCGCTGATCAGCGGCAGGCGGGTCAGGTCCTGCGGCGTCAGATGGCCGCCGTGCCGCTTCAGAAAGGCGGGGCTGCACATGGGGGTGAAGTCTTGGGTCAGCAGCTTGTGCGCGTCCAGACCCTCCCACGGCCCGATGCCCGAGCGGATGGCGACATCCAGCCCTTCAGAAGCGAAGTCGGATATGCCGTTGTTGACCAGCAGGCGCACGGCCATGTCCGGGTGGTCCATCTGGAGGCTGCCCAGCCGCCACGCCAGCCAGGCGTTGGCGAAGGTCTGGGTGGTGGAGATGGTCAGTGTGCCCTGATCCTCGGCCCGCAGTTCGGCGAAGGCCGCCTCGATCTCGTCCAGACCACGTCCGATGCCTGCCGCCGCCCGGCGCGCCGCATCGGTCAGGATGACGCGGCGTTTCTCGCGCCGGAACAACTGCATCCCCAGTCGCTCCTCCAGCAGGCGGATCTGATGGCTGACCGCCGCCTGGGTCATGCCCAGTTCATTACCGGCTGTGGTGAAATTCTCATGCCGGGCGGCGGCTTCGAACACACGGACGGCGGCGAGGGGCGGGAGCGGGCGCATGTCAGATGATAATCACAGCTTATCACCTGCGTCGATCCATTCGTTGGCGTGGGACGCCGGTTCGTGATGAATTGCGGTCAGTCCTCCCCGACTGAAACAAGGTTCTTCCCCATGACCCTGCACCACGCACATACCCCGACAACGCTTCGCCCCGTTACCCTGCCGACCGCGCTGCGCGGTGTGGTTCATGCCTGGCTTGAAGCCTCGAAAACCCTCGTCGCCATTCAGTATCGTCGCCCCTGGGCTTCGTGATCGCGGCGTCGGCGGCCAGCGCGCCTGCGTACCGGACCCCCACGTTCGGATAGGCGCGCTGGTCAAAATCTTTTCTAAAATCGGGTCAGTTTTTCTGCGGTTGACCCTGCGGCCCCGGTCGCTGATCGGTCCCGGACCTTCTCCCGTCCTGAGGTAATGACCGATGCGTCTGGCCCTGACCGCCATAACCCTGATGATGACGCTGGCTGTCGCCGCCTGCGGACGCAATGACGCGTCGCAGGATCGTCTCGCCGCCATCCGCGAAGCCGGGGTGCTGCGGGTCGCCACCTTCGACAGCAATCCGCCCTTCGGCTCGGTCAATCCGACGACCCGCAAAATCGAGGGTCTGGACGTCGACTATGCGCAGGCCCTGGCCGACAAGTTGGGCGTGAAGCTGGAGATCACCCCGACCAATCCGGCCAACCGCATTCCGCTGCTGGCGTCGGGCAAGGTCGATCTGGTTCTGGCCAATTTCACCATCACCGAAGAGCGCGCCAAACAGGTGGATTTCTCGATCCCCTATTTCGCTTCGGGCCAGCAGTTCATCGCCAAGACGGGAAGCCTGACATCGCCTGACCAGCTGAACGGCCTGCGCATCGGCGTGGACAAGGGCACGGTCAACGAGATCAACCTGCGTGAGAAATATCCGCAGGCGGTTCTGGTGGCCTATGACGACACCCCCTTCGCCTTCACCGCTTTGCGCAACGGCAATGTGCAGGCCATCAGCCAGGACGGGCCCAAGCTGATCGGCGTGCTGGCCAATGCGCCCGACGCCTCAGGCTTTGAAATCCCGGCCTTCTCCATCTCGCAGGACCTGATCGGTGTGGGCATCCCCAAGGGGCAGACGGCGCTGAAAACATTTGTCGACACCACTCTGGTCGAGCTGGAGGCCAGCGGTCAGGCCCAGCGCATCTATGACCGCTGGTTCGGTCCTGACACCCGCACGCCGCTGGCGCGCTCGTACCGGATCGGAGACAGCGCGGCGGCCCCCGCCCACTGATTTCCTGAATGTTCGACGGGTTTCTCGCGCCGCGTTACATCGGCTGGATGATCGACGGCCTGGGGGTGACCCTGGGCCTGTCGGTTCTGGCGTCGGTGATCGCTCTGGCGCTCGGTTTTCTGCTTTGCGTGCTGCGTCTGTCACCATCGCGGCCGGTCGCCGGTCTGTCGGCGGCGTGGCTGTCGGTGTTCCGCAACACGCCGCTGCTGGTGCAACTGTTCTTCTGGTACTTCGGGGTGTCGGCCCTGCTGCCTGACAGTCTGATGGCGTGGCTGAATGCACCGCACCGCATCGGCGTCGAGGCTTTCGGCGTGCCGTGGCCGCCGTTCGAGATGCTGGCCGGCCTGCTGGGCCTGTCGCTCTACAGCGCCGCCTTCATGGCCGAGGAATTCCGCGCCGGCATCTACAGCGTCGCGCCTGGACAGACGGCTGCAGGACGTGCGCTGGGCATGACCTCGGCCCAGATCTGGATCTCCGTCATCCTGCCTCAAGCCGTCCGCATCGCGCGTGCGCCCTTGGCGGGGCAGGTGATGAATGTGGTCAAGAACTCGTCCCTGACCATGGCCATTGGTCTGGCCGAACTGTCCTATTCCGCGCGTCAGGTGGAGACCGAGACGTTCAAGGCGTTTCAGGCCTTCGGTCTGGCGACCGTCTTCTACATCGGGGCGGTGGTCCTGATCGGCGGGCTCAGCCAACTGGCGTGGGGGCGTTCGACCCCGCCGACGGGGACTGCGCGATGAACCCCTCCGTCATCACTGACAATCTGATCTATTTCCTAGTCGGGCCGTGGCCGCAGGGACCGCTGGGCGGCGCGGCCCTGACGGTGATCCTGACGGTTCTGTCGGCGGCCATATCCGGGGTTTTGGGTCTGGTGCTCGGGGTGCTGCTGTCAGTCCTGCGCGGGCCGTGGCTAGTGGCGCTGAAACTGGTGCTGGGTCTGTTCCGGGCCGTGCCGGTGCTGATGCTGATCTTCTGGATCTATTTCCTGGCGCCCATCGCCTTTGGTCTGGACGTGCCGGGCGTGGGCGCGGTGGTTGCGGCCCTGTCCCTGATCGGCGCGGCCTATCTGGCCCACAGCGTCCATGCGGGCATAGAGGCCTTGCCGCGCGGCCAGTGGGCGGCGGCCTCTGCGCTGGGCCTGTCGCGCCGCCAGACCCTGCTGCTGGTCGTGGCGCCCCAGGTTCTGCCCCGGATGGCGCCCTCTGTCGTCAATCAGTGGATCGCCCTGACCAAGGACACTTCGCTGGCCTATGTGATCGGCGTGGCCGAACTGTCGTTCGTGGCCACCCAGGTCTCGAACCGGGTCATGGTCTATCCCGCCGAAATCTATCTGTTCGTCGCCGTCCTCTATTTCATCCTGTGTGCGGGGCTTGAGTTCGCCGCCGGACGGCTGGCGCGTCGCTACCGGAGCCTGCCCGCATGACCACCCCTGCCGATGCGCGCCCTGCCGAGGCCCCTGTGGTGATCGACATTCAGGGCGTCAGCAAATGGTATGGCGCCTTTCAGGTGCTGAGCGACTGCGCCCTGTCGGTGCGGCGGGGCGAGGTGCTGGTCATCTGCGGTCCGTCCGGCTCGGGCAAGTCCACCCTGCTGAAGACTGTCAACGGGCTGGAGGCCTTCCAGCAGGGCGCCGTCACCGTGGATGGCGTGCGTCTGGATCAGGCCAGGGTCGACTTGACCCGGTTGCGTAGCCGCGTCGGCATGGTGTTCCAGCATTTCGAGCTGTTCCCCCACCTGACGGTCATGCAGAACCTGACGCTGGCGCAGGTGAAGGTGCTGGGCCGGTCGCAGTCAGAGGCTGAGGCGCGCGGCCTGGTCTATCTGGAGCGGGTCGGTCTGATCGACCATCGCGACAAACGCCCCGCCCAGTTGTCGGGCGGCCAACAGCAGCGCGTCGCCATCGCTCGCGCCCTGTGCATGGACCCGGTGGTCATGCTGTTCGACGAACCGACGTCCTCGCTGGACCCCGAAATGGTCGCCGAGGTTCTGGATGTCATGGCCGGTCTGGCCGCCGACGGCATGACCATGATCTGCGTCACGCATGAGATGGGCTTCGCCCGCCGCGTCGCCGACCGCGTGGTCTTTATGGACGAGGGGCATATTCTGGACGACGCGCCTGCCAATGCCTTCTTTGCGGAAGACGGCGTCCGCAGTCCCCGTGCCGACGCCTTCCTGAACCGCCTGTTGCGGTACTAAGTCTCAGCGCAGGTGTAAGGCGCCTCAAGAGCCTGTGCCAAAGCCCTTGGCGCCGCCTGCGCCCGCCGCGCCCAGACCGCCGGTCGCAGGCGCAGACGGCGCCTTTCCTGCAGCGTTTGTGCGGACCTTGCGGGGCGGCTTCGGGGTCGCCTTGTCGTCATCCTGATGGGTCTTGGGGTCGGGTTTCCGATGGGTGTCGGTCATGGGTTTCTCCTTTGTCGGTGTAGAGAAACAAGCCGCCTTTCACCCGCCGGTTCCTGTGCGCGCCATCACGTCGCAGCCGTCCGAAGACTGTGCGGCCCGGCCTTAGCGCAGGCTGTAACCGCCGTCCGCATACAGGCTCGCACCCGTCATATTGCCGTTGTCCAACAGGAACAGGGCCGCCTCGACCAGTTCATCGACATGGCCGGGCCGACCCACGACCGACAGACGGCCATAGGCTTCATAGGCCGGGCCGCGCACCTCGTCCGGGCGACGCCGCCACAGGTCGCTGTCCACCGTGCCAGGCGACAGGCAGTTGACCCGGATCGGCGCCAGTTCCTGCGCCAGCGCCCGTGTCAGTCCCTCGATGGCGGCGTTGCAGGCGGCATAGGCCGGATTGCCTAGCGGCCGCACCGACGCCGCTCCTGACATCAGCACCACCCCCGCATGGGGCGCAAGGACGGGCAGGGCGGCGTGAACGGCCCAGTACTGGCCCCAGAACTTGCCCTTGAACGGGCTCTCCGCCACCTCGGGCGAGGACTCGCGAAACCCGCCCGTCTGGTAGTCGGCGCCGGGCGTGAACAGGCCGGACAGGGCAGGGACGTCGGCGAAGAAGGCCGCCAGACTGTCGCGGTCGGTGGTGTCTACCTGCCGGACCTGCGCCGCCTCGCCCAGTTCGGCCTTGGCCGCCTCCAGCCGCGCCTGGGTGCGCCCGCCGATCAGCACATGGTCCCCGCGTCTGACCAGAGCTCGGGCCACGCCCAGCCCCATGCCCGAGCCGCCGCCGATGATCGCATAGGTTCTGTGTTCCATGCGGACAGGTCATAATGCAGAATTGAATGCGTCAGTGGTGTTCATATATCCGCTCTGAGGCGAAGGAATTTCGGCAATGACGATGGGCGACATCGGTCCCGGCGGTGCTGTGCGGCTGTTTCTGGCCGTTTGCGACCATGGCGGCTTCGCACGGGCGGCGGGATCGCTAGGCCTGACCGCCTCGGCGGTGGCCAAGGGTGTGGCGCGGTTGGAGGGGCGCATAGGCGTGCGCCTGTTCGAGCGCTCCACCCGCCATTTCCGCATCACGCCCGAGGGTGAGCATTACCGAACCGTCTGCCGCACCGCTGTCGGCTCTGTCCGCGCGGTGGAAGAGGCGTTGGCCCTGTCCGCCACCGAACCCGCCGGTGAGGTGCGCGTGACCCTGCCGCCGCTATTGGGCGCAGAGATTGTGGCCCCGGCCCTGTTTGCATTGACCGACCAGCATCCCAAGCTGTCCCTGAATCTCAGCCTTGATCGTGCGCCGGTGGATCTGCGCGGCGGACAGGTCGATCTGGCCATCCGCATCGGTGACCCGCCCGACGTCGCCGGGGTCATCGGTCGCCGCATCGGCGTGCAGCGCCTGACCCTGTGCGCCTCCGCCGACTATGTCGCCGCGCGGCGGGCGCCGGATGACTGGCGCGATCTGCACGATCACGACCTGATCGCCACCGCCATCGATGGTCGTCCCGCGCCGTGGCGCTTCACCGAGGCGGGCAGGGAGGTCTTCTGGGCCCCGCCCGCGCGGCTGATCCTGGACGGCGCGGCTCTTGCTCTGTCCGCCATCCGCGCAGGCCGGGGCATCGGCCTGATCCCCTCATGGCTGGCCGCCGCCGACATCGCCTCGGGCCGTCTGATCGCCCTGATGCCCGACGCCGTCACGGGCCACCGCCCCATCTACGCCCTCTGGCCCGACTACGCCCCCATGCTGCCCCGCCTGCGCGTCGTCATCGACGCCGCCGCCCTCGCGATCCGCGAAGCAACAGGGCAGGGCGCCTCAACGCCTCATCTGACCGCCAATCTGCCCTAAACCGCCCAATCCGGATTGACGCCGACAATACAGATAGGTAGTGACGCGACCTCGCAGTGACTGGCGACATGGACAGGTGGCGGAGTGGTCGATCGCGCACGCTTGGAAAGCGTGTGTAGGTGAAAGCCTACCGAGGGTTCGAATCCCTCTCTGTCCGCCACCCGCGTTGTTTTTAAACGATTTTCTGGTGTTGCTGAGTGGTCACCCACCAACAAGCCCATCAACGGCTTTGCGCTTGAATTTGCGCCTAACTGGCACGTTTACGGGCGCAGCAAGCTTGGTCAGCTCGATGAGGTGATGGATGCGTCGAGCATAGCGCCTCGAGCTGACTCGACCCTCAAACTTCCCAGTAGAAGAGCCTGAGGCCGTCTTAACCGTCGCGCTAATACCAAGCGCATTGCTTGTGCGCTTGTGCCCGATCATCCCAACACCTGGCTGGGCTTGCAGCACCTTGAAGTTGTGCCTTGCCTGGATAAGACTACGGCTCGCGTTTGGGAGGCGGCGCGTAAAATGTACCTTAAGGCATCAACGCTCGACGACCTCCTCGACGAAGCCTTCCGGCTTCTGCAGAAAAGCAAAATGGGCGTCGTAGCCACCAAGGGATCGACCGTCGAAGTCCAAGGCATTGTCCTCGAGTTGACGCGGCCAAGAGCCCGCCTCAGTCGAACTGACACCAAAGGTACAGTTTTTAGCGGGATCGGCGAGTTTATCTGGTACATTTCGTGCAACGATAAGCTCGCTCCTATCCAGTACTACATTAAGCGGTACGACGAATACGCTGAGGCAGACGGCACCATTTGGGGAGCCTACGGCCCACGAATTTTCGGCGGAGAACGCTCCCAATACGAAATCGTAAAGGCGCTATTGTCAAAGCGTGCGTCGTCACGCCAAGCAGTTATTCAGCTTTTTGATCGAAGAGATATCGAGGAAAGGCGTAAAGATACGCCATGCACATGCACGCTACAGTTTTTAGTGCGGGACGGATTACTCAATCTCGTCGTACATATGCGATCAAACGACGTTTATAAGGGCCTTCCTCATGACGTCTTTGCTTTTACTATGTTCCAAGAAATACTCGCCAGAGATCTCGGCGTTGCCCTCGGCACCTACAAACATATGGTCGGCAGTCTCCACCTCTACGAGGAGGATCGGGCGAAGATTGATGCGTATGTCCACGAGGGCTTTCAATCGACGCGCGAGATGCCCGACATGCCAGCGGGTTCTCAATGGACCGACATCAAAACTCTCTTCGTAGTCGAGGCGGCCATTCGCAAAGGAGGTGTCGCGGAAATCCCTGACGCGTTGGACAAGGCTAAGCAACTCAGCCCGTATTGGGCCGATATCGCTAGGTTGCTCGCGATATTTGCGCTGACGAGAAAATTCGATGGAGCTCGTGAAAAGCTCCGCCAAGTTGTCGAGATCAGGAGAGCGATGTCGACGCAGTATTATGCCGCCTATATTCGCAAAAATTCGCGACGGTTGAGCCGTGCCGTCGCACAGCTCGATTTGGACGGCTCCGCCGACATCATCACGAAAGTTTCGATCCCATGAGACATATCGACGAAGCTCGGTCTGAAGATATCAAGAACAGATTACAAACATACTCGGTGAACGTGTTGCAGTTGCCGGGCATCGCCAGCGCGGAAGCTCTCGACAGCCTCGTTCGGCAAATGATCGATAGCTTGCATCGGATCGAGTTCGTGCGGCGGCTGGGACAGCGCCCGATAGATCCGCGCCGTAAAGATCCCCGTGAGACTCTTTTCGATCCCGTGCGCGCTGCCTGGCTGTACAACAATGAAGGCGATAGTGATGAAGCCGCTTGGCTGACCTTCTTGTCGACCCACTTCGGGTTTCATAAGCGCGTCGGCTGGGAATTTACCCGGATGGTATATGGTGCGCTCGACAGTGGCCCAACTTGGACTTGGACCCGCACCAGCAGCAACCTTCCAGAGTTCCGCCAATGGTATTTCGATAACGCCGCCAGCCTAGCCGGCGTGCCGTTTGGCAATCACAGGAAGTACGAAAGCATTAGGCCAGACGCGGAAAACAACCTATTCGACACGATCGCCAGCTACGTGACATGGGTCGGGCTCAATCGAGGTTTTCGTCTGCTGGTTGCCGATACCTCAGCGGTTTCGGGCAATGCGCCCAAGGCGCTCTTCCATCGGCTCTACAGGGATTGTCCGATCGTTCAATTCGGGCGAACGGCTAAGTTCGATTTCCTGACGATGATTGGAAAGCTTGGAATTGCAGATATCGAGCCTCCATATCCCTATCTTGTCGGAGCAAGCGGCCCTGTCGTCGGCGCCAAACTTCTGCTGACGGATGACCCAAAAGCTCGCATTTCGAATCGGGATCTAACCGATGCCGTCGTTCAGATAGGCGAAGCGTTGGGGGTCGGGATGCAGGTCATGGAAGACTCCCTGTGCAATTGGCAAAAGTCGCAATACGCCTACGTGGCCTTCAGGGGGTAATTGCCTGGAGCGCGGCCCAGTTGTAGCGCTCCTTCAGGAAATTAAGTTGTTCATGACGAATAAGGCCGCGGTTCTGCATTTGACCGACAAGAATGCCTGGGGAGATTCCGATCCGCCGAGCTAGCCTCATCACGGCCTTGAAGTCTTTCCCAACCGCTTGAATCTCATCATTAAATGCCTCGGGGACTAAGACGTCCGCAGAGTACCGGTTGGCCTCATCTTCCTCCTCTGTCGGCTCATAGTCCTTGCCTTCGACAAAGAGCCGGTTGGCAGGGTGAAGGATAAGATGCCCCAACTCGTGAAAGACCGTGAACCAGAAATGGTCATCCGAGCGATATCGGAAACTGAGCTGGACCACAGCTTTGTTTTCTTCTGCAAAATGGGTCGCCCCGCTGGCGTGACATCCCTTCGGCGTCCTCACAAAGACAACAGCCACGCCACACCCCCGGCAGATATCGACCAGCTTCGGGAAGAACACCATCGGATCTTTCTGGCGCACCAGAGCCCGCATTGCGGGAATCGCCGCCTCCAAAGCCTTTGAATCCCAAGGTGCGCACTCAATTTCACGCGCCTGTAGAACGCCTTGTCTCAGCCAAGCCGTTACAGCGGCAGGATTGCTCTCATGGGCGAACGAGGTCCGAAACCTAACGGCATCTAAAACCCTGCTTCCCGAAGACTGCCATACCCCAGGCGCATCCTCGAAAAAGGCTAGCGCTGCATCTCTGTCCGAAAGTCCCGGGAAGCTTTCGAACCAGCCGAAACTTCTCATGTCCTTAAGCGGCAGCTGCTGGGCGAATGTGTCAAAGGTCATCGACGTGGCCAGCGGGGACGCTTCACGTCTCGCCCGATAAAACGTTTCCCTCGACATCCAGAACTGGCGATTGGAGCCAAGCGTGGTTGCCAAGCGATCGGCGATCGAGACGTCAATCGCGAGGTCGCCTTGGAGAAGATCCTCGACGGACGGCAAAGCCATTCCGATCGCGACGCAAAACGCCTCTAACGACAGATTCTTGTAGGCCAGCGCATCCTTGATCGTCTCACCAGGAGGCGAGACCCAATCAGGGCTGAAAGTTTCGGCGAGGCTCATGGCTTGATGATGTCCACGAGTTTGATGCGATCCACGATTGTCCAGTCAGTCTCTAAATTTTCGACCATGCGAGAGGCTCCGCGAATAGCCACGACGTTCAGCGAATAGCCAGAATGAAATTCAATCGACGCTTCCCCATCGCGCCCGTAAATTATGGGCAGCCAGGGTAACTCCGTAATGACATCCACCGCTTCAAGATCGGCAAGCCGGCGGCGCAGACCCGCAGCGGCCTCGTCCCCCAACAGTTTTCGGGCAGACGCTTCCTGTTGGCAGATCTGACGCAATCTCTTCGTTGCGAAACCCAGTTCCAAACGGCGACACCATGCCAAACCCGCTGAAAGTGAATCAGCTTAACCAAATGATAGTTGCGCCTAAATCGTAGGCTGCATAGCGCGCAATTATCACGCTAACTCCATTTGAGCAGGCCCAGGCTCAAAGCGGACGATCCAAGTCTCCTAAGAGTCAGGAACGCACACGCGCGGGGAGTGGGTATGTATTTCTCCAAGCACGACCGTTCTGTGATGCGATCTTAGTATTTTCAGTTAGATTCGCCTGATGCGGTCCGACCTCGACCATCTTCCCGAGCGCCAGCAGCGTGAACTCGAACGGGTTCGCGACATCCTGCTCGCCGGCTTCGATGCCGCCAAGAATGGCGGCAGCGGAGGCACGTCCGGCTGGCGCCGGGGCGGCATGGTGCAGAAGATCATCCTCTTCGGCTCTTATGCGCGCACCGATTGGGTCGACGAACCCGAGAACGGCTACCTGTCGGACTTCGATCTGCTGATCGTGGTCAATCACGAGAAGCTGACCAACATCGCTGACTACTGGTGGAACTCCGAGGATCAGATCCTTCGCGACCCGACCATCGGCCGCACCGTCAATCTGATCGTTCATGACGCCCAGGATGTGAACGCCGCGCTGCGACGCGGCGAATACTTCTGGACCGACATCGTCCGCGAGGGCATCGCCCTCTACGAACTCCCCGGTCATCCCTTCGCGACGCCGCAGCCCATGACTGCGGGAGATGCTTTCGCAATTGCGGAGCGCGAGAAGCTGCGCTGGCTCAAAGCCGTGGATCGGTTCCTTAAGCTCGCCGACGTGTCCTCAGTTGAGAGTTCGGACGATCCGGACTGGCGCAAGAATGCCGCTTTCAATCTCCACCAGGCCGTTGAAGCCGCCTACGCCTGCTTCCTTCTCGTCCACACCTTCTATTTCCCGCGCTCTCACAACATCAAATTCCTCCGCTCCCTCGCCGAGGACGTCGACACGCGCCTGGTCGAAGCTTGGCCCCGTGAGCACCGCTTCGATCGTCGCCGTTTCGAACTGTTGAAGCGCGCCTATGTCGAAGCCCGCTACAGCGACCAGTACGACGCTTCGGCCGAGGATCTGGAATGGTTGATGACGCGCGCCCGCCTGCTGCGCGACCTCGTCGCCGACCTGTGTCAAACCCGGATCGCCGAGCTCAAAACCAAGGCCGAGACCGCCTGATCTGACGGTCGTCAGAGTGTTTGCAGATCACGTTCGCGCGACCCAGCGTGATCAATGAAACCAGATGAAACCTCCTGAAAATCGGTGAAACGACCCGCCCGTGATCGGCCGATTCTGGCGCATTGACGCCCTGTGGATAATCCCGGTCGCTTGTCGCCCGTAGACAAGGAGTTTCCCCAATGACCACCCATTACCTCGAGCCTTTCGAAGATCGGCTGCTGAACCGCAAGGAAGCCTCTCGCGAGCTGGCCCGGCTCGGCATCCGCCGCGCGCCCTCCACCCTGGCCAAAATCTTCTGCACACGATCCGACGGCCCGCCCTGCGTCCATCTGGGCCGGACGCCCTACTATCCACTCAGCAAACTGCACGAGTGGGCCAGAAGCCAACTGACCGATCTGCGCTCATCTTCGAGCCAACCCCGCAAGCCGGGCGGCTGGAGCGAAAGCATCGGGCGCTGAGGTGTCGACCGCTACAGTTCGAGCCCGAGGCCTCGCCCGCGCTGCGGTCCGAACTGGAAGTCGACCAGGCCGCCCTGGAGCACGCCGATCATAGCCTGATCTCGGCAGGCCTCCAGCGCCGGCCGCCACGGCGCCAGGGTCACCACGCCCTTGCCCCCGATCACCGCATAGGTTTGTCCGTTGATGTGGCCGCGATCCACGTAGGTTCCGGAGAAGGCTTTGCCCTCCTGCGCGATCTGAACCAGCTTGCCGTCCTGGCCGAGCCGTTTCATCTGGCCGTTCAGATCCATACCCAGCAGCTTGCGCGTTTCGTCCTTGCCGAGCCCGCTCGGCTCGCCAGAGCCGATGCCCCAGCCTTTCAGCGTCTCCGCCCGCTGACGACCGAGTTCCCGAACCTCTGCCGCCAGAGCCGGTGACGTCGGCGCCTTCGCCCGGTCGCTCATCACATCGTCCAGCCAGGTGATGCCCCAAGCCTGCGGCTGCTGCTCCAGCGGCCGGACATCCAAAACCTTCACCTCCAGATCGACCGCCCCATGACGCGCCTGATCGGCGAGGGAGGCCTTGGCCACATAGTCGGCCGATATGGCGAAGCGTCCATCGCCCAGAGCCCTGCACGCTCCCTCGCGGCTCATCGCCTCCAGACGCCGAACATGCCGCTCGATGAAGGCCGGGCTGTCGTCAGGCCGGGCCAGGTGATGGTCATGCGTTGAATAGGTCCCGCCGCGCTCCTGAGCGATCTCGGCGATGGTGCGATCGGACGCCCGTTCCGGCCGCGCCTTGCCGGTGACAGAGACGATGGCGCGCTCCGGCACCCGGTCGAGGATCAGCGCGCTATCCAGCGACGGCAGGCGGACATGGCCCAACCTGCCGTCCATCGTCTCCATCACCAGGGCCTGAGGCCCGTTGCCATAGAACCCGATAGGCCTGACCCCGGCATAGGCGCCGACGACGGTCTCTCCCGCGCCGATCTCCAGCGGCTGCAGCCGCTCGATCTCTCCGCCCCACCGACCGCCCCATACGGCCCGCGTCGCCGCCGCCTCTCTTCCCTCGCGCTCGCCGACCTTATGCAGGGTGTCGCGTAGATGGGAGGGGACAGACCAAAGACCGGGCTTCACTCGCTGAGCCCAGCCCCGCGCCTCCAGATGGACGAGGCGGCGGAGAGCATCGCTGCGCTGATCCTCGGGCAAGCCTCCCAGGATCAGGCTTCCCTCGCGGACCTGTGCGACCAGGGTCCGGTCCATTGGAGTGAACCGGTCGGCAGTAACATCTCGCTCCGACACACCCCGATCCTGACGCGGACCGAGGATCTCGGTCGCCAACTCCTGAGACCGCTGGCGCATACCGTGGCTGACGTAGTCACGGGGGATGACCAGATCCTGGCCGTCGTCCCGCTTGCCGCGCAGGACGATATGCAGATGCGGTCGCCCTGTGTCGTAGTGCGCGCCGGCGACCCAGTCCAAGGGCGTGCCCAGGTCTTCTTCAAGCCGATTCATGAAGTCGCGCGTGAAGGCCTTGAGGTCAGGCAGGTCACGGCCGTCCTCCGGATTCATGATCAGCCGGAAATGGTGCCGGTCGCCGTCGGTGCGCTCGACGAAGGACTTCGTGTCGGCCGCATCGGACTGAGCGTCGAAGATTTCGCCCCGCTCGCCCTCCGCGCCTGCGCCGTCGCGCTCGACGTAGCGAAGGTGGAAGGTGAGGGCCCTCTTCGAGGCGCCCGTCATCGGCACGACCCGCACCTTGACCATCACCCGGCGCATGCCGCCGGCCGCCGAGCGAACGGGCCGTACCCGCTGGACCGATCCCTTGGCGTTGAAGTGACGCGCCCGAGCCCGGGGCGTCATGGAGGGCGTCGCCCGGTTCAGCAGGCGGCCCCAGGTGCCGGCCCGAGGCGTTTCCCGCCGCGCCGTCATGGGCGGCTTGAAGTGGTGATCGTCAGGTTCGCGTGGCTCGGTCATGGAGGGCTCCCGCGCCCTCGAACCCCTTCGCCTACACCGATGTACCCGGCCAGCGACTTCCAAGGACCGCAGGCCGGATTTTATCTTGCCCTGCACCCCTGTCGCTGGGTGCGTCGATTTCGCTGATTGCTTGTGTGTTCCCTAAGCCAACTAATCTCAGGGCGGCTACACTCAAGAGGTCGCAGACGCGCCACTAGCAGCCATTAACGTGTGGCCCAAAAAGCGGACCTAGCCGCCATCTCGGTATGCAATGCCTCAACAAGGAGGGCAAACGCATGCGAGAGATGGCGCCGGCTCACAGGCCCCAGATGACGGCCCGCCCGGCAGCCTCTATCGAACGACGCGCATGTAGGCGGGACTGGCGGTGCCTTCGCCGGTAACGCCGCTTGCGATGTCAGTCACCAAGATCTTCTCGCTGGCGGACAACGCGTTCCACATGACGCTCTCCCGCAGCAACTTGGCCACTGCCTGCGGAGGGACGATGAAGTGGCTGGCCAGCCTGTCGACCAGCCCTGGGGATAGATCAGCTGCAACGAAATCTTCCAGCGCCGCGATGGGTAGGAGCAAGCGCCGGGCCCGCTTCGCGGCGCTCGCCGCC
>NZ_JABAZW010000101.1 GCF_018608325.1 Brevundimonas sp.
ACCTGACGTCCTAACCGATAGACGAAGGGACCGGCTGGGGCGGCGCATGTGCCCCGGATCGGCCCCTTCTGCAAGCAAAAAATTACGCCGCTTCCGCCTTTTGCGGCGCCAAGGCGTCCAGAGCCGGGATCAGGTCGGCGATCAGGTCCTCGACATGCTCCAAACCGACCGACAGGCGCACCAGGCCGTCGCCGATTCCCGCGGTGGCGCGTTGCTCTGGCGTCATGGCGGCGTGGGTCATGGTGGCGGGGTGGGCGATCAGGCTTTCAACGCCGCCCAGCGATTCGGCCAGGGTGAAGATCTCAAGCTCTTCGACCAGTTCACGCACGGCGTCGGTGCCGCCGTTCAGCTCGAAGCTGAGCATGGCGCCGGGACCGGCCTGCTGGGCCGCGACAAGCGCGTGGGTCGGGTGGGACTGCAGGCCCGGATAGTGGACGACCTTGACCGCCGGATGGGCGTCCAGAAGCTCGGCGATGCGGACGGCGGTGGCCTGCTGGCGCTCGATGCGGGCGAACAGGGTGCGCACGCCGCGCAGGGTCAGATAGGCGTCGAACGGGGAGCCGGTCACGCCGGTGCAGTTGGCCCACCAGGCCAGGGTTTCGTGATCCGTCGGATCGGCCGAGATCACGGCGCCGCCGACCACGTCGGAGTGGCCGTTGATGAACTTGGTCGTGGAGTGGACCACGAAGTCGGCGCCCAGCTTGATCGGGTTCTGCAAGGCAGGCGACAGGAAGGTGTTGTCGCAGACGACCTTGGCGCCTGCTGCATGGGCGCGGGTGCAGATGTCGGCGACATCGACCAGGCGCAGCAGCGGGTTGGACGGGGTCTCGATCAGCACCAGCTTGGGTTTCAGCGCCAGCGCGGCTTCCAGGGCTTCAGGATCGCCCTGATCGACCAGCAGCAGCTCGAAGTGGCCCTGACGTGCACGGGCCGTCAGCAGGCGGCAGGTGCCGCCATAACAGTCGTGCGGCGCGACCAGCAGATCGCCGGGCTGCAGCAGGATCAGCGGCAGATCGACGGCGGCCATGCCAGTGGCGGTGATGACGCAGCCCGCGCCGCCTTCCAGTTCGGACAGGGTCTCGGCCAGCACGTCGCGGGTCGGGTTGCCCGAGCGGCTGTAGTCGTACTTCCGCTTCTGGTCGAAGCCTGCGAACGAATAGTTGGACGACAGATACAGGGGCGGCATGACCGCGCCGTGGGCCGTGTCCGAATCCACGCCCGTGCGGGCGGCGATGGTGTGCGGGTCGGCAGGGCGGCGGGTCATTGCTTGATGTCCTTGAAGGCGGTGCGGAGGATGTCGCCGACGAAGGCGTCCTCCTTAAGAAAGGCGTCGTGGCCATAGAGGGAGGGGGCTTCGACGAAGCGCCACAGGGTCGGCAGCCGCGCGGCCAGTTCGCGGATGTCGTCGATCGGCACCAGACGGTCGGAGGTGAAGCCGATCAGGGTGACGGGGGTTGTGATCTTCTCCGGCGTGACGCTGTGGCGGTCCAGGGAATCGGACATCGACAGCCAGCGGGCCGGGGTGGTGTGGGTGCGATAGGCCTCGCCGCGCGCGGTCAGATATTCGCAGATCGGATAGGCGCCGCCGACGGCGTCGGGCGCGGTGGTTTCGAACCGGTCGTTGAACTCTTCGGCGGTACGGTAGGTGGTCATGGCCAGCTCGCGCGCCAGGGCCACGCCTTCCTCCGGGCGGCCCGCATCGACGGCGAACTGCAGGATGCGGCGCTGGATGCCGCGCCAGGCGGTGGCTTGCGGATGGGCGCGGTGGGCGGCGGAGACGACGATCAGTTGCTCGGCCCAGTCGGGGTAAAGCTCGGCGAAGGCCAGACCGACCATGCCGCCGTAGGAACAGCCGACGAAGGCCGAGACGCGCTCGATCTTCTGATGGTTCAGCACTAGACCCAGCAGGCGGGCCTGGTCTTGCGTGGTGATGGTGACGGGTTGATCCAGAAACTCGGCGCCGGGCGCGAAATCGACGGCCAGAACCTGATAGCGCGACAGGTCGATGGGGCCGCGAACTGACACAGCGCCCGACCACCAGCCAAGGCCGTTGGTCTCGGTGCGGTGGACAAAACGACCGGCAGAGATGCCGCCCGCGACGACGACGACGGGTGCGCCGGCGCGGCCATGAATGCGACCTACAACATTGGGTTGGTTCAGTTTTTCGCCCGATGCCAGGCGGAAGTCGGCGGGAATGGCGACGATGACGTCACGCGCGCCGCCCCGTTCACGAACGGGGGCGTCAATGGGCTCGACCCGACAGTCGGGGTCTTCCAACAGGGATGTTTCAGCAAGGGTCATATCGTCGTCCGCATCGTTCTCGCCTCAGCAAGATCTCGATGCGATGACAGATCGTGGAGCGTCGCCTCGTCGATGCTCCACTCATCTCTCGCGATCCCGAGGGATCTCGCAGGAGTTGGCACCGTTTCGGGCGGAACCCGATGGTTGCCCCAGCGTCAAAGGGCCTAATCCCTCAGCTGGTCTTGATGAGTAGCCTTTACGTTGGTTGCAGCGCGTCATTTCGTCAAGAGAAAAAATCCACCCCATATGAGGGATGCTGTGTGCTGTGCCGGGTCCGAAACGAGCAAAAAGACACGCGTGGTGAAAAATTCATCTAACGCGCTTGACAGCATGGGGGGCAAGCCATCACCCTGAGGCTCAGATTTAACCGGATCCCGTCTGTGCAACAGCGCTCGATCATCGCCGCAACTTCCGCCGTCGCGCTCACCGCGACGCGCTTCGGCATGATTACCACCGGTACGACCACCACCATGCCCCCCAGGGCGGGACGAGTTTAGCACGCCGGAAACCCGGCAAGGCAGAACCCCAACCCCGCCCGGATCGCCAGGCGGGGTTTTTTGATTTGACCCCACGCACCCCACCGAAACCCGAGAAACCCGATGTCCGTCTCACTCGCCGTCGTAGAGAACCCTGAGAAACCGGCCTTAGCCGCCCAGACCGCCGAGGTTGTGGTCATGAAGTTCGGTTCGTCCATCCTGCGCAGCCCCGCGGAGGCGCCGCTGGTGGCGTCCGCCGTCTATGGCCACGTCCGGGCGGGGCGCAAGGTGGTGGCGGTGGTCTCGGCGTTCAGCGGGGCGACGGATCGTCTGCTGGCCGAGGCGCGCTCGCTGGGGTTGCCGCATTCCAACGACCTGCTGCCCGGCTATGTGGCGCTGGGCGAGGAAAAATCAGCGGCTCTGGTGGCAATCGCCTGCGACCGGATCGGCCTTGACGCCTGCGCCTTGTCGGTGCGGGAACTAGGGATCGTCGCCGAGGGCGAGCCCGAGCATTCGCGCCCCAGCGGCCTGCGCGCCGATCACCTGAAACAGGCGCTGGAGCGGCACGAGGTGGTGGTGGTTCCCGGCTTCGGCGCGATCAAGTCGGACGGCAAGCTTGCCCTTCTGGGACGCGGCGGATCGGACCTGACGGCGGTCTTCCTGGCGGCCGAGCTGGGGCTTAACAAGGTGCGTCTGGTCAAGGATGTGGACGGTCTCTACGACCACGATCCCAATGATCATTCCGCCCCGGCGCTGCGCTACCGCCGCGCCTCGTGGGATGTGGCGCGCAAGCTGGGCGGCGCGCTGGTTCAGCATGACGCCATCGACCTGGGCGAAAGCCGGGGCGTGGAGATCGAGGTCGCGGCGCTGGACCGGGCCGACGGCACGGTCATCGGCGAACGCTCGGCGCCTCCCGGTCCGGCGCCCGCGCTTCCGCCGCTGAAGGTTGCGGTCGCAGGCTGCGGCGTGGTCGGCGGCGGTGTTCTGGGGCGTCTGCTGACGGACCCGCGCTATGACGTGGTCGGGGTGCTGGTGCGCAATCCGGGCAAGGTGCGCGACGTGGCCTGTCCGCAGTCGCTGTTCACCGCCGATGCGGATGAACTGCTGTCGCGCAAACCTGATATCGTTCTAGAGGCCCTGTCAGAAGGTGAGGCCGGTCATGCGGTGATCCGCGCCGCGCTGGAAGCCGGTTGCGACGTGGCCAGCGCCAACAAACAGGCGGTCAGCCGCGATCCGGGCGGCCTGCAGGACCTGGCCAAGGCCCATGGCAAGCGCGTCTTCTGGTCGGCCTCGGTCGGCGGCGGCGCGCCGATGGTGGAAACGGTCCGCGCCGCCCGCGCGGCAGGCGAGGTGGTCGGTTTCGAGGCCGTCCTGAACGGCACCGTCAACTTCATGCTGGAGCGTCTGGGCGACGGCGCCGCCTTCTCCGAAGCTCTGGCCGACGCCCGCGCGGCGGGTTTCGCCGAAGAAGACCCGTCGTCGGATCTGGAAGGTCTGGACGCAGCGGCCAAGGTGCGCCTGCTGGCGTTCGAGGCCTTCGGCGTCTCGCCTGCGGTCGAGGACGTGCCGCGCGACCATCTGACGGAATCCACTGACGCCAGCGGCGGCGTGCGCCAGCTGGGCGCCGCCCATCTGAAGGACGGGGCCATCAGCCCTTCCGTCTCGCTGAGCGCCGACCACGGCGACCCGCTGTTCTCCAACCTGAGCGGCGAGGGCAATGCGCTGAAGGTTTATGGCGCCGACGGCCGCGTCTGGCGTTGCCGCGGGCGCGGCGCAGGCCGCTGGGCCACGACCGAGAGCATCATGGCCGACCTGGCGGAAATCGTGCGCCTGCGCCGTGCAGACGCGGGCCTGAACTAGACCATGGCTGTCTTCACCCCTGTTTCCATTGACGAGGCCAAGGGCTTTCTCGCCGGGTACGACCTGGGCGAGGTGGTCGAACTGACGCCCATCGCCGAGGGGGTGGAGAACACCAACTATCGGCTTGAGACCGAAAATGGCCGCTTCGTCCTGACCCTGTTCGAGGGGCGAACGGACGAGGCGTCCCTGCCTTTCTGCCTGGGGCTGACGGCCCATCTGGCGGCGCGCGGCTTTCCCTGCCCGACGCCGATCGAGGACCGGTCCGGCGCCTGGCTGGGGCGTCTGAACGGACGTGCGGCGGCGGTGATCGAATGGAAGACCGGCGCCTGGCTGCGCAGCCCCTCAGAGGCTGAACAGGCGGCGGCGGGCGCCGTGCTCGCGCGCCTGCACCAGACGGCGGCAGGGTTTGAAATCCAGCGCGAGAACCCGGTGGGTCCGGCCATGTGGCGGCGTCTGGCAGACCGTTGTGAAGCGGGCGCCTCTGGCGAAGACCGGGTCTTGCTGGATCAGGTCGAGGCGGCTCTGGCGCGTCTGGGCGATGTCTTCGGCGCCGGCCTGCCGGGCGGGCCGATCCATGCCGACTATTTCCCCGACAACATCCTGTTCGAGGGCGGGCAGGTTTCGGCGGTCATCGACTTCTATTTCGGCTGCAACGGCGCCTTCGCCTATGATCTGGCCATCGCCCTGTCGGCATGGGGTTTTGACGCCGAAGGCCGTGCGCTGCCGGGCGCCATCGCCGCCTTCCAGCGCGGCTATGAATCCGTGCGCCCGCTGACAGAGGCCGAGCGCTCGGCCCTGCCGAAACTGGGCGAGGCGGCGGCCCTGCGCTTCACCCTGACCCGCCTGCACGACCGCATCTTCCACGACCCCTCCAAACTGGTGACGCCCAAGGACCCAGCGGTCTTCCTGCGCCGTCTGGAGCACTGGCGCGCAGTCGAGACGGCCTGAGGGGTCAGGCGAGCCTTTGTGTCAGATCCGCGAATAGATGAAGCGTGGAATGTGGAAGCTGCGCATGTTCAGGATCACGCCGGCGACCTTGCCTCCGGCGGATGTGATTCGTTCGATCAGGTTTGCGGCGACGGCGGTGCGGGTTTCTTCGGCTTCCACCACGATCACTGAGGCTTCGGCCAGCGGCGCGAGCAGCAGGGCGACGGTGGAGCGGTGCAGGGCGGGCGCGTCGATGATGATGACCGGATACAGCGGACGCAGGCCGTCGATGAAGGTCCGCCAGCGTGCTTCGGAGATATTGGAGCCCGCGCGCGCCATCGGCGTGGTGACGTGCAGATTGCTGCCTTCCACCTGAAGCACATAGGGGCTGCTGGCGATCTTGGTCAGTTGGGCGCCTGCCGAATGCAGCGCCAGGGCGATCCCGTCCGAGGCGACGGGTTCTGCGTCAATCAGCAGGGTGGGCACGCCTGAGCGGAAGGCCGAGGCGATGGCCAGGTCCAGGGCGATGCTGGTCACGCCTACGCCGTCTTCGGGGCCGGCCAGCACCATGACGCCCGATCCGGTGGGCGTCTCACGCAGGCGGCGCAGCACCAGTGCGGCGTCGTCGCCGGTCAGGCGTTGCGGCAAGGGCCGCCAGCGCGGCATCAGGGTCTGGTTCTCGTCGTCCATCAGCGGCACCGCAGCCAGGACAGGATTGCGCAGACGGCTCTCCACATCGCGCGGGGTGACCATGACCGGCGAGGCGGCGGCCGAGACGATGATCACGGCCAGTGCGGCCAGAATGCCGACCAGCAGGCCGGCGGCCAGGATCAGCATACGTCCGGTGCGGGCCTTGGTCGGCACCTGGGCGGCCTCGATGACGCGGACGTTGGCGTTGGCCCCGGCGATGCTGTTCTGCAGACGTGTGTCCTCGGCGTTTCCAGCGACGCTGCGATAGGCGGTTTCGGTCAGGGTGCGCTGGCGCACCAATTCGCGATACCGGGGGCCGATCTCGACCAGTTGGGCCAGGCGTGTGCGTGAATCCGACAGGGCCTGATCGACCTGGGCCTTGCCCGCCCGCAGGCCTGCCAGTTCGCCGCGCGTGGTGGCCAACTGGGTCTCGATCTGCTGGCGGACGGGGTTGGGGCCGCTGCGGACCAGATCGGTCTGGGACTGTGGGGCGGCGGCGATCTGGGCCTCAAGATCGGCGATCTGGCGGTTCAGTTCGACCACCAGCGGATAGTCCTCGGCATAGCGGGCGGCGGCGACGCGCTGACGCTCGCGCAGCAGCATCAGGTTCTGGGTCAGGGCCGTAACCTGCTGAGACCGGGTCTGATCCGTGTTCAGCGAAATTTCGGGGTTTGCCGCGCGCAGTTGATCCGACAGGCGGTCGGCGCGGGCGGCGGCGGTGGCGATCAGCTGCGACTGGGCCGCGACCTGTGCGGTCAGCGTCGTCTGCTGCTGCTGAACGGCCTGAACCTCCTGGTCGAAGTCGCCGATGGCGTAGCGGTTGGACAGGTCGGCGATCTGGCTTTCGGTCGCCGCCAGTTGATCGGACAGTTCGCGTTGCTGGTCCGTGACGGCGGCGCTGTCGGAACGCTGGAAGATTTCGCGTCGGTTGGCGATGTAGCTGCGCACCAGCCGATTGACGAAATCGGCGGCGACCTGCGGATCACCGTGACGCAGCCGCACCTCGATCGTGTTCGACTGGGGCACGTTCTGGATGCTGAGGTCGCGGTCCAACTGCTCCAGGGCGCGGTTCATGCCTGCAGCCCCATCGCCGATCTTGGGATAGACGCGGTTCAGGCCGATGTCGGTCAGGGTCTTCTCACGCAGCTCGCGCGAGCCGAGAATCTCCATTTCCGCATGGACGATCTGGGCGCGGTCAAAGGTGGGCAGGCCGCCGTTCGGGTCGTCGCCGACCGAGCGGCGGAACACATATTCGTCGCCCAGCAGGATCAGCAGCCGCGACTGGGCCGTATAGACCGGCTTGGCGAAGGTCGCCGCCGCCAGCGCCAGCAGCACCGGGATCAGCAGGGCGATCAGCGCCTTGCGCCAGTGGTAGAAGATCGGCGTCGCCAGATCGCGGATCGTTATCGTCAGACCCTGGGGGGAAGGACGTCGTTCACGCACATCTGTCGGAGTTTGATCGGTCAATACGCGGGCTCTGGGCAGAAGCGTCCCGGCAGACGGGCCGGGGCTGTCAGTCCAGCCCATCCTATATGTCTCTGAGTCGCATGATAAAGGCCAGCGCGGCATTGGCTTTCTTCGCGAAAGACAGAAAGATGCGCTATGCGGCCGCACGCGAGTCGGTCGGAGATGGAGAGCCGATGTCCCCCTGGCGACTATGTGTGATCGCTCTGGCGTTGCTGGCCTCCGCCTGCGCCTCCAATGGAGGCCGCGACAGCGCGCAACCCTATGATTTCGCGCCCTGGGGGCAGGACGACTACCAGTATCGACTGGGGGCGGGCGATGCGCTGCGCCTGTCGTTCATTGTCGAGGACGGGCTGGACAAGGATGTGACGCTGGGCCCGGACGGGCAGGGAGCGTTTCCGGTCGTCGGGCCTATCCCGGTCGGCGGCCTGACCGTCCGTGACGCCAGCCAGCGGCTGACCGAGGCCTATGCGCCGGTGCTGCGCAATCCTCAGGTCCAGATCAGCGTCGTCACCTATGGCGCGTCCCAAATCTATGTCGGCGGCGAGGTGAAGACGCCGGGCGTGGTGCAGATCAGGGGCGAGATGAACACCGCCCAGGCCGTTCTGGCCGCAGGCGGCTTCGCCGAGACGGCGGGCACGGGCAAGGTCATCATCCTGCGTCGCGTGGCCAACGGACGTTTGGCCTCACGGATCGTGGATGCCCGCGCCCTGATCAACGCCGATCAGCGCCAGGACTTCCTGCTGCATCCGGGTGATCTGGTCTTCGTGCCGCGCAGCAAGATCGCCGAGGTCAATCTGTTCGTGCGTCAGTATCTGAACGGCATCCTGCCCTTCAACTTCGGCTTCAGCTACGACCTGAACCGCTTCCGATGAGCGGTCTGTCCCGGCTGGCTGGCGCGTCGCGCTATCTGACAGCCATCGTCGAGCAGGGGCTGTTCTCGCTGCTGAACCTGGGCGTGGTGCTGGTTCTGGGGCGATTGATGACGCCGGAGCAGTTCGGCGCCTGCATCTTCTGGTTCGCGGTCGCCTATGTGCTGGCCAGCGTTCAGAACGCGGTTAGCGTGGCGCATCTGCAGGTTCTGCCCGCGGCCAAGGGCCATGATCCGCTGCGGCTGGAGACAGAGCGGGTGATGCTGGCAGCGACCGGCGTGTTTCTGTTGGTGACCGCGATCGGCACGGCTCTGGGGGCTGGATTGGCGGCACGTGCGGGGGCGTTCGGCGTCTGGACCGCCGTGCTGTTCGTGCCCGCCTATCTGCTGCAGCAATATGTCCGTCTGACCTGTTTCAGCCGGGGCGAGGGCGTGACGGCGACGGTGCAGACGGGGGCGGTCCTGCTGGTCGCGGTGATCCTGCTGACGGGGGGCGCGTTCGTCTTCCGGCCGCTGACCGCCGAACATGTTCTGGGCTTGATGGGCGCGGCCTATGCCCTGGTCGGGCTGGCGGGTCTGTGGCGGGCCAGTGCGGGGCTGCGGCAGGGGCTGTCCAGTTCTCTGGGCGGCTATCTGGCCTATGTGCGGCAGTCGGGCTGGCTGTTCCTGGGTGTGTCGAGCACGGAAATCCTGGCGCGTTTCTATGTCTTCGCCGTAGGCGCCGCCTATGGGCCGGGGGTCCTGGCGGCCCTGTCGTTCAGCCAGACCTTCCTGCGTCCCGCCCCGTTGCTGGCCTCGTCATGGAGCATGGCGGCGCGCAGCGATCTGGTGGCGAAACGTGAGGCGAAGAACTGGCGCGGCTATGTCGGTCTGCTCAGCGTGTCGGCGCTGGCGGGCGTGGTGTTTTCGATCCTGTGGGCGGGCGTCATCTGGGCGGCGTGGCCTATGATCACCGCCTGGCTGTTTGACGACAAATACGCCGACGCCCGCTGGATGTTGCCGCTGTGGGGCATCAGTGCGGCCTTCGGTTTCATGCAGGTGGTGGTGTCGACGGGATTGCAGATCCTGAAGGCGTTCAAGGCCCTGGCCCTGGCCAACGCCGCCGCTTCGGCCGTGGCGGCTTTCGGCGTGCTGTGGGGCATTCATCACATGGGCGCGGGCGGGGCGATACTGGGCACAGCCGCAGGGCAGGCGCTGGAGGCGGCGGCCATGCTGGCGGTTCTGGTCGTGCTGATCCGGCGTCTGTCGTCCGAAACTAGGCGCGGATGAAGCGTCGCTCGATCTCGATGCCCAGCAGCAGAAGCACGGTGCCGAAGATCGAGTTGGCGGTGAAATAGCTGCTTTCCATGAAGTTGTGGCCGAACACCATCAACGGAAAAACGCCCAGAACCAGCGCCGCGCCGAAGGCCTGAGGCTGCTGCCCGCCGACCGTCTGACCGATCAGGGCCAGGCCGCCGCCCAGCCAGCGGAACAGGATGACGACCGCTCCGACAAGCCCGACCAATCCCGTCGTCACCGCCAGATCCAGAAACCCGTTGTGCGCCTCGTTGGTGAAGGCGTCGGGCTGGGCGAACCAGGCGTCGGTCTGCAGGCTGGGCTGCACGCCCGGATCAATGTCCCAGAAGCCGCCAAAGCCCCAACCGCGAATGGGGCGCTTTACGAACTCGTCCCAGACGAAGGCCCACACGTCGGTGCGCTGGGTGAAGGTGATGCCCGCAAACGGCGCCCAGGGATCAGCCGCGGTCATGTAGCAGAAGGCCAGCCAGCCGAAGATGATGCTGGCCAGTGTCAGGGCCGCCATAACCATCAGCCCGTAACGGACGATTCTTCTCTGGGCCATGATGACGACAATGACGGGTGTGGCGCTGACCAGGGCGGCGAACAGGCCAAGGCTGGTCTTCGATTGGCTGGCGACCAGAAGTACGACGGACAGGAATGTAACCGCCCACCAGAATGATCGGGCCTTCCACGTCTCACGCGACCAGGCGTAGGTGCCGCAGACGAAGCCGGACAGCAGCATCACCGCGCCCAGGGTGTTCTTGTGCGAATGGATGGCGGCCAGACCCAGATCGGTCATCGAAACGCCGGGCATGACCGCCCATGACACCAGGTCGACAGCCACCAGGATGGCGCATCCGACAGCCAGGGCCAGATGCAGGCGGCGGCTGTCCTTCAAACCGATGGTGATGGCCACGCAGATCACCAGGTTGACCACATAGAGGATCAGGCGTCGGGTCGAGACGGCGGGGTCCAGCGCCCACCGCGTCGTCAGGGCGAACCAGCCGAACAGGATCAGCAGGGGCAGAAGTCGCAGGGCCATGCTCGGCAGGTCGGCGCGCCGGAACCACAGGATCGGCGCGGACAGTCCCAACAGCGCCAGCCAGATCAGCCGGTTGATCGGCGATGTCTCGGCGCCACCTGTCAGCGGGTCCAGGGTGATGTCATGCTGATACGGATTGGGGCCGATGCAGATGTAGAGCAGCATCAGCACCAGAACGGCCCCGGCCCAGAGGGACAGGACCTGATCCGCCTGACGGCCGCGCGCCTGCTGTGTGGCGTCGATCCGGCCTAGCCAGGCGTCCTTGACGGAGGTTTCGGTCACGGGGTCTGGCGGTCAGGCGTCTTGAGCCTGAGGCGGAATGAAAGGGCGTCGAGCAGGCCCAGGCCCAGACCATAGAAGCCCCGCAGCAGATAGCGTTTCCACAACCGCTCCGGTTCGCGCGCCAGTCGGTACAGCCACACCAGACCGCGATTCTCCATCCACAGGGGGGGCGGGGGGCGTGCGGCCGATGATGGTGTTGATCGAACTGCCGATGCACAGGCCCAGGCCCGTGGCGCGGCCGTCGTCGATCAGGCGCTGGCAGAACTTCTCCGACTGGGGCGGTCCCATGGCGACAAAGACGAACCGGGCCGGGTGGGCGGCGACGAAGTCGATGGCGGCGGCGACAGCCTCGGGCTTGTTGATGAAGCCCATCGGCGGATTGTGGTGGGCGATGTTGGTCAGGCTGAACTGACACGCCAGATCGGCGATCACTTCGTCTTCGCCGCCAATGATGGTGATGGCTTCGTCGGGGGCGATTGTGCGCAAAAACAGGACATCAACGATATGTGCGCCCGGTGCGAATCCCAGATCGACACCACCGAACCGGGCGGCCTGTTTCAGAACGCGGCTGTCATTGGTGCTCAGCCAGGCGTTGGCGCTGATGCGATTGAACTCGTCGTCCTTGCGGCGCAGCCAGGCGTGCTCGGCGTTGGGCGTGATCAGAATATCAAAGGGCAGGCCTGCCGGACGGGCGGCGACGGCCGCGACGGCCTCGTCCAGCGACAGGGCGTGAAAGCGCAGGCCCGCGAAACGGATCTCGGGTCGGGCGGTGAATGTGTGGCTGGCTGGAAGACTGTTCATTGATGCGACTGCTGTGCTCTACGCGCAGCATGAATGCAATTTGCTTGCCGGGATCGTGGTGACGCAGGTGGCGTGGCCTGGTTCTTGATAAGATGCCGCACATGATCGACGCCGCTTTTCCCATGCCCAAGAACCAATTGACGCCGCCGCGACTGGCGGGCGGACGCGATGTGCGTGGCGGATTGGCGCTGAAGCGGGTCATGGATGTGGCCATTTCAGGCGCGCTTCTGGTCGTGCTGTCGCCGTTCCTGGCCGCGATTGGTCTTGCCGTGAAGGCGACTTCTCCGGGGCCGGCCTTCTATGGGCTGGACTGGGTGGGGCAGGGCGGACGCCGTTTCCGGGGCTACAAGTTCCGCACCATGGGCGTCGGCGCCGACCAGCAGGAAGCGGCGTTGCAGGCTCAGAACGAGATGAACGGCCCGGCCTTCAAGATGGAGAATGATCCGCGCATCACTCCGCTGGGCCGGTTTCTACGACGCTACAGCCTGGATGAACTGCCCCAGTTGTGGAGCGTGCTGAAGGGTGATCTCAGCCTGGTCGGCCCGCGTCCGCCGCGCGCCCATGAGTACGCCCAGTTCACGCCCTTCCAGATGGGCAAGATGGCGGTCAAGCCGGGCATCACCTGTCTGTGGCAGGTCGAGGGGCGGCATCGGATCAGCGACTTTGACGACTGGGTGCGGCTGGACGTGCGCTATATTGAGACATGGTCCCTGTGGCTGGACGTGAAGATCCTGTTCCGCACGGCGGGCGTGGTTCTGCGGGGGACGGGCGTATGAGCGTGGACATCAGCGTCGTCATCCTCAGCTACGACCGGGTGCATCTGCTGGAGCGGACCCTGCTCGGGTGCGCGACCCAGGGGGGCGACTGGGGCGGCTTCGAGATCATCGTCGTCGATAATCACCCGGACGAACTGGCGCGGTCGCTGGTTGAGGGGCTGGCGGTCGAGACGGGCGTGGCCATGACCTATCTGGCCGATCCGCGCCGCAACATCTCCATTGTCCGCAACAAGGGGATCGCGGCGGCACAGGGGCGTTACGTCGCCTTCATCGACGATGACGAAGAACCCCAGCCCAACTGGCTGGCGGAACTGACCGCCTGTCTGGACCGCACCGGCGCCGACGCGGCGTTCGGCCCCAAACTGCCCGAGTTTGAGGGCGGTCGCGCCCCCGACTGGGACCCGGAGGGCTGGCGCTATACGCTGGATTTCCAGATGCCGACGGACGAGGAAATCCACATGTTCGGGCGGCTGCGCAAACGCGGCAAAGGCCTGGGCAGCGGCAACGCCGCCTTCCGCGTCGCCACCTGCCTGTCTGGCCCCGAACCGTTCAGCGTCGCCTTCGGCAACGCCAATGGTGAGGACACCCAGTTGCTGTTCCGGCTGGCCATGGCGGGCAGGCGCTTCGTCTGGTGCCCCGGCGCCGTGGTGCATGAGTTCATCGAACAGAGCCGGGCGCGCCCTGACTATATGGTCACACGGATGAAGCGCGGATCGCAGCACTATGCCGTGTGCCGGATCGACACCAGCGACAACAAACCCCTGACCACGGCCAAGGTCGCGCTGCTGGGGCTGGCGCAGATGACGGTCCACGCCGGTCTCTATGTGGCCAGCGGCGAGTTTCTGGATCGTCAGCATCGCTATGACCACCGCATCGGCATGGCCAAGGGGTTGGGCAAGCTGACCTGGACGGCGCCGATCGGCTTCATCGAGGAGAAGGCGGCGTGAGCGGGGCGTCCCCCGATCTGACGCTGGCCATTCTGACCTATGACCGGCCCGCCGGGCTGGAGGCGACGTTGATGTCGTGTCTGGCCCAGCAGAACCGGCTGAACCTCAGCATCGAGATCGTCGTGGTCGACAACCACCCCAGCGGCAGCGGTCGGGCGGTGGTCGAGGCCATGTCGACGGGCGCCCGCTGGCCCATCCGCTATGTGTCGGACCTGACCCGCAATATGGCGACCCTGCGTAATCGGGGCTTCGCCGAGGCGCGCGGGCGCTGGCTGGCGGTCATTGATGATGATGAGACGGCGGCGGACGACTGGACCGACGCCCTGGTCGGGGCGCTGCAGGCCACGGACGCCGACATCGCCGTCGGGCCGCGTTTCGCCGTGTTCGAGGCAGGGGCGCCGCCCGCCTATGATCCCGAAGGACGTCAGTTCGTGCGCGACCTGAACCTGCCTGATCTGGCCGAGGTCGAACTGACCGGTCCAACCGGCAGGCCGCGCTATGGTCTGGGCACCGGCAATTCCATCTTCGACATGGGGCGCTGTTTCCCGAACGGCGAGGCGGCGATGCGCGAGGCGTTCGGCGATGCGGGCGGCGAGGACGCCGAACTGTTTGTGCGCCTGCACCGGCAGGGGCGGCGCATCGTCTGGGCGGCCCGTGCCAGAGTGACCGAAGTCGTGTCCCGGAACAGGACAGAAGTCCCGTACCGCCTGATCCGCACCCGTCGCGAAACGCAACACTATGTCTTGATATACGTCGATGGCGCGGCCAATCCGACACTGGCGAGGGCCGAGCTTTTCGCAAAAGGGTTAATACAAACGGTTGTCGGCGGGCTGCTGACCTTCATCACCCAAGAGCGCCGGTCGGACCGTCGTCTGCGCTGGCGCATCCTTTTGGAACATGGACTTGGCAAGCTGACCTGGCGTCGCCCCATCGGCTTTATCGATGAAAGCGCACCGCAACCGTGACGCTTGCGACGGGTTTTTGAGCTTGTCGCGTTAACGAATTCAAAGAGCAAAGCTCGCGCGGCACGTATCTTGGACATATGAGGCCGCACGCTATTTCTAGGAACACCCATGCTCACCCAGGTCGATCAATCCGCGCTCGTCAAAGCGGCCTCCACGCCGTCGCTCGACGGGCTGAAGCTGTTCGGCGACGGCGCCAGCCTCGCAGACTTTTCGCGCCTGTATGATCAGGGGCATGTGACGGGTTTCACCACTAATCCGACCCTGATGTTCAAGGCCGGGATCACGGACTACGCCGATTTCGCGCGCCAACTGATCACCCTGATCCCCGACATGCCGCTGTCGTTCGAGGTCTTCTCCGATGATTTCGTCGAGATGGAGCGTCAGGCCCGTCTGATCGCCAGCTGGGGCGACAACGTCTATGTGAAGATCCCGATCACCAACACCAAGGGTCAGTCCAGCCTGCCCATGGCCAAGGCTCTGGCTGCGGACGGGGTCAAGCTGAACATCACCGCCATGCTGACGCTGGAACAGGTCGCTGAGGCGATCGAGATTCTGGCCGACGACACACCTGCCATCCTGTCGGTCTTCGCCGGCCGCATCGCCGACACCGGCGTTGATCCTGTGCCGGTCATGCGGGCCGCCGTCGCCATGGCGGCGCGCAAGCCGTTGGCCGAGGTGCTGTGGGCCTCGACCCGCGAGGTGTTGAACGTCTTCCAGGCGGCTGAGTGCGGCTGTCACATCATCACTGCGACGCCCGACATCCTCAAGAAGCTGGACATGGCGGGCAAGGATCTGGGCGAGCTGTCGCTGGACACCGTGGCCATGTTCCGCGCCGACGCCGTCGCCGCTGGGTTCAGCCTGTAATCATGCCCGGACGCCCCGCCATTTTTCTGGACCGCGACGGCGTGCTGAACGACGTCGTCTGGCGGGACGGCAAGCCTGCCTCGCCGCGAACCGTGGACGAACTGCGGATCGCGGACGGGGCGGCTGAGGCGGTGCGGGCGCTGCGGGCTGCGGGCTATCTGACCTTCGTGGTCACCAACCAGCCCGACGTGCGGCGCGGCAAGATGACGGCTGGGGCTCTGGACGCCATCCACGCCGCCCTGATCCAGACGGTTCCGGTCGAGGAGGTGCGGGCCTGCCTGCACGACAACATCGACGCCTGCGACTGTCGCAAGCCCAAGGCCGGCATGCTGCTGGATCTGGCGGCGCGCTGGAACATAGACCTGTCCGCCAGCTGGATGGTCGGCGACATGGACCGCGATGTTCAGTGCGGCCGGGCGGCGGGCGCCCATACGGTCCTGTTGGGCCGTGACTACAACAGCGGGAGCGGCGCGGACGTCGTGGTTCCCGATCTTCGTCAGGCTGCGGCCTGGATTCTTCACACTTCGCTGGCGACTTTGACGCCGGAACTTCAGGACTAAAACAGCCATGTTTGCTGACCATTTCTTCGCCGCCGCTGAAAAGGCGATGGCCGCCATCGACCGTAACGCCGTAGAGGCCATGGCCCAGCGTCTGGCCGAGGTGCGCGAGCGCGGCGGGCGCCTGTTCCTGATCGGCGTCGGCGGCAGCGCCGGTCACGCCAGCCACGCCACCAACGACTTCCGCAAGATCTGCGGTTTTGAAGCCTATTGCCCGACCGACAACGTCTCGGAACTGACCGCCCGCATCAATGACGAGGGCTGGGAAGGCACCTTCTCGACCTGGCTGGAGACCAGCCGCCTGAAGCCTGAAGACGGCCTGCTGATCTTCTCGGTCGGCGGCGGCAGCATTGAACCGCCCGTCAGCGCCAACATTGTGCGCGCCATCCAGTTGGCCAAGTCGCGCGGCGCCATGGTCACCGGCATCGTCGGCCGCAACGGCGGCTATACGGCCCAGGCGGCGGACGCCTGCGTCGTCGTGCCGACGGTTGATCCGCAACTGATCACGCCGCTGGTCGAAGGTCTGGCCGCCGTGGTCTGGCACCTGCTGGTGTCCCACCCGGCCCTGGCCCTGCACAAGGGTCACTGGGAGCAGATCGCGCCCGTCGCCGCTCCGGCCGTCTGAGGCCGCGCGTCATGATCACGACCCGCATGCCGCTGCGCGTCACCCTGGGGGGCGGCGGCACGGACCTGGAAAGCTATTACCGGCACGACGGCGGCTTCATCTTCGCGATGGCGCTGGATAAATACATCCGCGTCGTCGCCCACCGTCCGGCCTTCGACGACCGGGTGGTGGTCTATGGCCCCCAGCCCGAGGTGTCGCCGCGCGCGACCGAGGTTCAGCACGAACTGGTGCGTGCGGCCCTGATGGCGCACGGCTTCGATGATCGGGTCGAGACGGCGTCTCTGGCTGACATCGCGGGCGGCACGGGGCTGGGCTCGTCGTCCAGCTTCCTGGTCGGCTTCCTGAACGCCCTGCACGGCCTGAAGGGTCAGAAGCCTTCGCCTCAGGCCTTGGCCGAAGAAGCCTGCGATCTGGAAATCCGCGTCCTGAACAAGGGCATCGGCAAACAGGATCAGTATATGGCGGCCTTTGGCGGCCTGACCACGCTGGACATCGCGCCGGACGGTCAGGTGGTGGTCGAGCGCGTCGATCTGGACGCCGAGGTCGAGGCGGCCTTCATCGAACACACCCACATCTATTACACCGGTCTGCGCCGCGACGCCGCCGTGGTTCTGGCCGACCAGCACACGGCCATGCTGTCAGAAGCCGCCCCGCGCCGCGAGACGGTCAGCGACAGCCTGGGCTTCATCAAGGACCTGGGCTACCGCATCCGCGACGCCTGGACGGCGGGTGATCTGGACGGCTGGGGCCGGATGCTGGACGAGCACTGGACCCAGAAGAAGAAGCTGTCGGGCAAGATCAGCTGGTCCGCCGTCGACGACCTCTATGACCATGTGAAGCGCGACATGGGCGTGACCGGCGGCAAGGTTATCGGCGCAGGCGGCGGCGGCTTCCTGATGCTGTTCCAGCCCGGCGACGGCGCAGAGCTTGAGGCCTATATGGCCGCCCAGAACATGCCGCGCCTGCGCTACGGCATCGACCGCACCGGCTCCAGCCAGATGGCGGAAGCCCCGCGATGATGGTGCGGGCGGGGCGTCAGTACCCCACCGCATAGCCCATCCGGCGGGGATCTCCGCCGGCCATGGGCTGTCCGTCGGCTGAGATCAGGATGCCCTGGATGCTGCCGATGGAATAGGGACCGACCGGGCCGACGCTGTGTCCCAGCGCCGCCAGTCCGGTGAAGGTCTGGGTCGGGAAGCGTGATTCCAGCTGCAGTTTGATCGCGGCGCCGGGCGTGTAGAAGCCCGGTTCTGCATCAATGGCGAAACGCGGGGCCTCGATGGCGTCCTGAATGGACATGCCCCTGTCGATCACATTGACCAGTGTCTGGAACTGGGTCTGGCCGATGGTCTCGCCGCCGGGCGATCCAAAGATCATCCGCAGTTTTCCATTGTCGCGCACGATCACCGGGCCGTTGCCAAGCAGGGGGATGCGGCCGGGGGCGACGAAGTTGGGGTGGTCGCGATAGGGGGCGGTCGAGCCTGTCCGCAGGCCGTTGTTGCAGATCAGGCCGGTGTCGCCCATCACCAGCAGGGTTCCGAACCCGCCGCCCAGGGTGGTGGTGCAGGCGATGGCGTTGCCCTCACTGTCGATGACCGACAGGCTGGTCGTGTCGCCCGGAACGCTGGGGGCGCGCAGATGTCGGCGAAGGCCTGTGCGTCCGCCGCCGGGCAGGTCCGCGCCGGTCGGATAGGCGATGGCGGCGTCAGGGTTGATCAGTCTGCGGCGCTGATCGGCGAAGGCCTTTGAAGTCAGGACGCCGACGGGAACGGAAGCCGAGGTCGGATCGGCGGCGTAGCGGTAGACGTCGGACTTGGCGACCTTGATTGTTTCTGCAAGCAGGTGGATTGCCTGCGGGCTGTCGGCAGGCAGGCGTCCAATGTCGAAGCCTTCCAGCAGGTTCAATTGCTCGCACATCTCCAGCCCGGTGCGGGAGGTCAGCGGGCTGCAATAGACGTCCACGCCGCGATAGCGGGTGTTTACCGGCGCGGCCCATTGGGGGCGATAGTCCTTGAAGTCCTTCATGCGCAGCCACCCGCCGCCCGCCTCGGAAAAGCGGGCCATCTCCTGGGCGACCGGCCCAAGGTAGAAGTGGTCATAGGCGGCTTGAAGCGCGGCGTTTCGGTCCGCGCCCGCGTTCATCGCCGTCGTCTCAGCATCCGCCAGCGCCTGGAAGGTGCGGGCCAGCGGCAGATTTTTGAACAGGGATCGGGGCGCAGGCGGCTGACCGCCCGGCAGATAGATGGCGGCGGTCGTCGGATAGCGCGCCAAGGCTAACTGCTGGCGGCGGATGGTGTCGACGATCGAGGCGTCGATGGGATGGCCATCGCGGGCGTAGTCGATGGCGGGCTCCAGCAGTGTGGACAGCGGCAGGCGGCCGAAGCGGCGGGCCAGTTCGATCCAGCCGCCGAATGCGCCCGGTGTAACCGCCGCCTTGTGCCCCGCGACCAGTTCCGCCGGGTCGACCTGATTGTCCAGCAGGCCGGGCGCAGCACCAGTGAAGGCCAGTGAAACGACCTCGCCAGTCTTCTTGTCGAGGCAGGTGGCGAAACCATTGCCCGCGGCACTGGACGCCCAGGGCTCGACCACGTTCAGAACGGCCATGGCGGCGACGGCGGCGTCAGCGGCGGTGCCGCCCTGCATCAGCATTCTGACGCCCGCCATCGAGGCCAGCGGATGGCCGGATGCGACCCCGCCATTGGGCATGGGAACCTCGACACGGTGCGAGGAAATGGTTGCAGCGCCGCTGGTCGGCGCATCCGGCGCCTGCCGCCCAACGCCTGTCTGCATGATGGGGCGGGCAAGGGCGGCCTTTGCGGGGGACAGGGCCAGAGCAGCACCGCCTGCGGCGCCCAGGAGAAGCTGGCGACGACCGATCGACGATGCGTGTGTAGGTTTTTCTCGGTTTTCACGCATGGTCCCGCACATGATTTCTTCTTTTCCCGGTTTCGGATCGCCCGAATGGTACGGGGCGACACCGTGGATGAGGATCCGCGAGGGTATGCGCAAAAACCGTAGAATTTCCAGATGTTCGGACGGTGACGTGGACACGCCAGGTTGATGTCGACGTCTCTTAGCGGGCCCGCACTACCCTGGTGGTGCATTTTTACGCGCGTCGGATGTTTACAAATCTGGCGATACCGACAGTATTTCTAAAGTGCGCCGCCGTTGACCCCCCGTGCCTGCTGGCGATGATGGGGGTGTGATCTGGCGGGGGCGTCAGTTCGACTGCTCATCCGGGGGGATCAAGTATGCGTTGCATTCGATGTCGAAACACCTGGGGCCGAACACGGCTTTAGGTTGAACTTCGACGGGCCTGCCTTTGTCGGCGGCCGCCAAATTACACACTGACGTGCCTCTGAATTTTCATCCAGCGGCGACCAGAGTCCTTGGGTTAGTTAC
>NZ_JABAZW010000058.1 GCF_018608325.1 Brevundimonas sp.
GTCTATGAGTGCTGGGGCTTCGAGCCGCTGGAGACCCCGGCCTTCGAATACGCCGATGCTCTGGGCAAGTTCCTGCCGGACGCCGACCGCCCGAACGAAGGCGTTTTCGCGCTGCAGGACGACGCTGGTTCGGATGAGCCGGGCGACTGGATGGCCCTGCGCTATGACCACACGGCGCCCCTGGCCCGGTTCGCGGCCCAGACGTGGGAGACGTTGCCCAAGCCGTTCCGCCGCTATGCCTATGGGCCGGTCTGGCGCAACGAAAAGCCCGGCCCCGGTCGCTTCCGCGAGTTCTGGCAGTGCGACGCCGACACCGTCGGCTCCGACCGTCCCGAGGCGGACGCCGAGATCATCGCCATGGCCTGCGAAGGTCTGCGCGGCGCAGGGCTGGACGCGGGCCAAGCCCAGATCCGCGTCTCGAACCGGAAACTGTTCGACGGCCTGTTCGACGCGGGCGGGGTGACCGAGGCAGGTCAGCGCCTGACCGCCCTTCGCGCCATCGACAAGTTCGACCGTCTGGGCTGGGACGGCGTGGTCCAGCTTCTGGGCGAGGGCCGTCTGGACGAGTCCGGCGACTACACCAAGGGCGCCCAACTGCCCGCCAAGGTGACGGCCGCCATCGAGGCCTTCCTGGCCTCGGCCAACACGCCGGGCCTGTCGCGGGCCGAGACGCTGGACGCCGTCGCCCGTTCCGGCGATCTGGGCGCGGCGGGCGAGGCGGCGCTGAACGAACTGGCCGCCATCGACCGGGCGCTGAACGCCATGCGGGTCGATCAGGACGCGGTGAAGTTCGATCCGACCATCGTGCGCGGCCTTGAATATTACACTGGCGCCGTGTTCGAGGCCGAACTGCTGCTGGACACCGTGGACGACAAGGGGCGTCCGGTCCGCTTCGGCTCCATCGGCGGCGGTGGCCGTTATGACGATCTGGTCGCCCGGTTTACGGGCCAGAGCGTGCCGGCGACCGGCTTCTCCTTTGGTGTCTCGCGCCTGGCTTCGGCTCTGCGCGCGGCGGGACGGGGCGCTGAGGATGCGGTGCGTGGCCCTGTCGTCGTCATCGTCTTCTCCGAGGACGACATGGGCCACTACCTGAACGCCGTCGCCGAACTGCGTGCCGCAGGCATTGCGGCTGAGCTTTATCTGGGGCGCGCGGGCATGAAGGCCCAGATGAAATACGCCGACCGTCGCGGCGCCCCTGCCGTGGTCATTCTGGGCGGAGACGAGATCGCGGCGGGCGAGGTGACCATCAAGGATCTGGACGCCGGACGGGCCGCCGCCGCCGCCATCGCTGATAACGATGCGTGGAAGGCCGAACGCCCCGGCCAGATGAAGATCGCCCGCGATGGTCTGGTCGCCGCCATCAAGGGCATTATCGAATAAGCTTCGATAATAAATCATCCCCAAGATAGGTTATCGCTGATAAGTCGAAGAAAGTTCGATTGGGTGTAAACTGATCGTTGACGCCCACGGGGGGCTTGGGCCAAATGAACTCACTCGAGGGCAAGCGTTGCTCAAGCGCGCAGCACTCGAAGGCGTTTCGGGGAGGAAACGTCCGCTCTTTAAAGAGCAAGATAGCCCGCTGCGATGTATCCCCCGCAGCGGGCTTTTCTATGCCTGAAATCCAGGTACAGCCTCGAAAACATCGAGAAATTGTCGAGGGCTCTAAAGGTCCGGGTGACGGATTCTGCAGGAATTCTCCATGAAAAAGGCCGGGGCGAACCCCGGCCTTTTCCTTATCGACGAAGCTTCGTCCTACCAGAGGCGGACGCGCTCATCCGGGGTCAGGTAGTATTTGGTTCCCGGCTTGACGCCGAAGGCGTCATACCAGGCGTCGACGTTGCGCAGCGGGCCGATGACCCGGAACTGGGCGGCAGAGTGCGGGTCGGTGGCGACCTGCTGCTTGAGCGCCTCGTCACGGTACTTCGACTGCCAGACCTGGGCCCAGCCGTAGAAGAAGCGCTGGTCGCCGGTCGTGCCGTCCAGAACCGGCGCCGGACGTCCGCCCTGCGACAGGTGATAGGCTTCCAGACCCACGGCCACGCCGGACGCGTCGCCGATGTTCTCACCCATCGTGAGGCCGGGGTTGATGTGATAGCCCTCGATCGGCTCATAGCTGGCGTATTGCGCGCCCAGACGTGCGGTCAGGGCTTCGAAATTGGCCTTGTCCTCAGGCGTCCACCAGTTGCGCAGAACGCCGTCGCCGTCGGACTTGGAACCCTGGTCGTCGAAGCCGTGGCCGATCTCGTGACCGATCACCCCGCCGATGCCGCCGTAGTTGACCGCCGGGTCGCCGCTCGGATCGAAGAAGGGCGGCTGCAGGATGGCCGCCGGGAAGACGATCTCGTTGTTGGCCGAGTTGTAGTAGGCGTTGACCGTCTGGGGCGTCATGCCCCACTCGGCCTTGTCGACAGGCTGGTTCAGGCGCGCCAACTGGTAGTTCCACTGGAAGCGGCCCTGACGCTCGACGTTGCCGACCAGATCATCCGCGCGGATGTCCAGGGCGGCATAGTCGCGCCACTTGTCTGGGTAGCCGATCTTGACGGTGAACTTGCGCAGCTTCTCCTGCGCTGCCGCCTTGGTCTCTGTGCCCATCCAGCTCAGATTATCGATCCGGTGCGACAGGGCGGTGCGCAGATTGGCGACCAGTTCTTCCATCTTGGCCTTGGATTCGGCCGGGAAATACTGGGCGACATAGAGACGGCCCGCAGCCTCGCCCAGCGCGCCTTCGGCGAACGAAATGGCGCGTTTCTCACGCGTGCGCTGCTCGGGCTGGCCCGACAGGTCGCGCGAGTTGAACTCCCACGAGGCGTCCGAGAACCGCTTGGACAGATAGGGGGCCATGTCGTCGGCGGTGTGGAAGGCTTCCCACGCCTGCAGCAGGGCCACCGGCGTCTCGGCATAGATGGCGGCGATCTTGGGCAGGGCCGTGTTCTGGCGCACGATCAGGCGCGGCGCGCCGCCCAGTTGTGCGGCGTCGAAATAGCCCTGCCAGGCGAAGCCGGGCGCGTCCTGCGTCAGCTGGGCGATGGTGTATTCGTTGTAGGTCTTGTCGCGGTTGCGGTTCTCGGCGGGGCTCCAGTGGGCCTCGGCGATCTTGTCTTCCAGAGCGACGATCTGGGCGGCGGCCTCGGTCGGGTTCTCCCAGCCGATCATGCCCAGGATGCGCGCGACATAGGCCTGATACAGGGCCTTCTTATCGGCGAAGCGGGTGTCCAGATAATAGTCGCGGTTCGGCAGGCCCAGACCTGACTGGCCGGTCGAAACGACGTAGCGGGTCGGCTGCTTGGAATCGATGGTGATGCCGGTGCCGAAGAAGGAGCCGCCGAAACGACCGATGGTCTGGCCCATATGGACGGCCATCTTCTCGTGCGTGTCCGCAGCACGGATGGCGGCCAGATAGGGTTGCAGCGGCTGGGCGTCCAGACGATCGACGCGGGCCTGATCGATATAGGAGCGATAGGCGTCGGCGATCTTCTTCTCGTCGGTGCCGGCGGCCAGGTTGGTGCGTGCGGCCAGACCGGTCACCAGTTCCTTCATGCGGTTGTCCGACAGTTCGCGCAGCAGGGCGAACGAGCCGTAGCTGGTGCGGTCCGACGGAATGATCAGTTTGTCGATCGCCGTGCCGTTGGCGTAGCGGAAGAAGTCGTCGCCGGGGTTCACGGTGGTGTCGCGGCCCGACAGGTCAAAGCCCCAGGTTCCGTACTTGGGGGCGACGGTTCCCTGCCAACCTGCGGCGGTTTCTTCGCCCGAGAAGATCGAAACCATCTCGCAGGCGTCGTCGATGCAGGCGTGGTCGTGGCCGATGTCCTGGGCGAAAGCCGCGCTGGCGGGCAGCAGAAGGGCGCCGACAGCGGCCCCGATAAGCAGACGTTTCATCATTGGATCCTTGATGCCGTCCCCGAAATGGACGGGTCGGCGCGGACCCTAGACCCCGAACACGGGGTGTCGCCTTAAAAAAAATTCATGAAACCCCTGCGACGACTCGCCACAGGGGTGGGTTCAGGGTCAGATGCGTCTGAAGCGGAGGGCGGATGCACGGACACGGCGCGGACTACAAGGATCTGGTGGTTTTCCTGGCTGCGGCCGGGGTGATCGTGCCGCTGGTCAACCGGCTGAAGATCAGTCCGGTGCTGGGATTTCTTGCGGCGGGCGTGGTGTTGGGGCCGGATGGTCTGGCGCGGTTTTCGGGTGCGGTTCCCTGGCTGTCCTGGTTCACGATCCACGAGCCGGGGCAGTTGGCGCAACTGTCGGAACTGGGCGTCGCCTTTCTTCTGTTCATGATCGGGCTGGAGCTGTCGTGGGAGCGGCTGCGCGCCATGCGTCGCCTCGTCTTCGGCCTGGGCATGATGCAGGTGCTGGTCTGTTCGGTGGTGCTGGCGGGCGGCTTCATGCTGATGGGCCAGTCTCTGGCCGGGGCGGCGGTGCTGGGCATGGGATTGGCCCTGTCGTCGACCGCGGTGGTCATGCCGGTTCTGGCCGAGCGTGGGCGGCTGAAAGGGACAGTGGGGCGTTCGACCTTCGCCATCCTGTTGGCGCAGGATCTGTCGGTGGCGCCCATACTGATCACCGTCAGCGTTCTGGCGGCCCTGGCCCAGCAGGGCGGCGGGGTGGAGGCGGGGGCGCTGGACCCGGCGGTGCTGGGGCGGGCCTTGTTCACGCTGGTGCCCGCCGCCATCGGTCTGGGCCTGCTGGTGCTTTTGGGGCGGCTGGTGCTGCGGCCCATGTTCCGGTCGGTGGCCAAGGCGCGCAAGGCCGATCAGGGCGGTGAACTGTTCGTCGCCGCCAGTCTGCTGGTCGTGGTCGGCGCCGGTCTGGCCGCCCAGGCCAGCGGCCTGTCCATGAGCATCGGAGCACTGGTTGCGGGCGTGTTGCTGGCCGAGACCGAGTTCCGGCGCGAGGTCGAAATCTCCATCGAGCCGTTCAAGGGCCTGTTGCTGGGCGTCTTCTTCGTCGGGGTCGGGCTGGGGCTTGATCTGGACGCTGTCGCCGCCAATCCGTGGGGCGTCATCGGTCTGGCGGCGGCCATTACGGTTGTGAAGACGGGCGTGATCTTCACCCTGGCGCGTCTGTGGGGGCTGGCCGCTCGCCCGGCGCTGGAGACGGCCCTGGTCCTGGCGCCTGCGGGGGAGTTCGCCTTCGTCGTCTTCGCGACGGGGCTGGTGGAGGGCGTCGCCCCCTCGGCTCTGACCTCGACCGTCGCCCTGTCCGCCACGCTCAGCATCTTCTCGATCCCGTTCCTGGCCATGCTGGGGCAGCGATTGACGCGTCGCCCGAGCCTGGAAGAGACGGCTGTGCCGGACGAGATGAAACTGCCGCAGCAGGCGGACGGCGCCGTCGTCATCGTCGGTTTCGGCCGGGTCGGTCGGTTGATCGGCGAGATGCTGAAAACGCATGATCAGGCCTTCATCGCTCTGGACGCTGATCCGGGCATCGTCGCCGCCGGACGACGTGACCGCTATGATGTCTTCTACGGCGACGCCGGACGCGCCGAGATGTTGCTGCGGTGCGGGGTGCAGACGACGCGAGCGCTGGTCGTGACCATGGATGCGCCGGGCAAGGTGGACGAGGTGGTGCGCACGGCCCGCCAGTTGCGCGAGGATCTGATCCTGATCGCCCGTGCGCGCGACGACCAGCATGCGGCGCGCCTCTATGCGCTTGGGGTGACGGATGCTGTGCCCGAGACGACTGAGGCCAGTTTGCAATTAGCTGAAAACACCCTGGTCGATCTGGGCGTGCCGATGGGGCTTGTCCTAGCCTCGATCCATGAACGCCGTGATCAGTTCAGGCAGGTCTTCCAGGCTGCGGTGTCTGATCAAAGACGTAACCGTCCGATGCGGGCGTTCAGGGTGTCCCAGAATAGGACGCGCACAAGATTAGATTAGTTTTGCCAACAGCTAAGCTTGTCTGGACCCAATTTTGTCATGGTTCTGTGATCGAAGCGCTGCTTCTGTATTCGTTTCCTAGAGGACAAGCAGCATCTGTTTGCCTTGCCTCAGGTTGCGGGCGTCCAATCCAGGATCAACTTGGGGTGGCGTCGTTTGTGGCTAAACGTAGAGTAAAAGCCTGAATTTATGACCGATTCCACCGCACACGCCCTCGTTGAGCCTCGCCTGAACCGGCGACAGGCCGCGAAGATCCGCACCCGTCAAAAGGTGCTGGACGCCGCCCGCTCGCTTTTTGCAGAGCGCGGTTATGAGCCGGCGACCATCCGCGACATCGCCAAGGGCGCTGGCATGTCCACCGGGGCCGTTTTCGCCAACTTCCAGGACAAGGCGGAACTGTTCGAAGCGGTCCTGACCGAGGACATGACGCGTTTGGCCGAAGTGGTCGAAGCGGGCTCCACGGCGGGCGACCCTGTTCGCAACCGTCTGGTTGGCGCGTTGAGCGCCGGGTACCATTCGTCGCTGGATCAGCTGCCGCTGTTCCAGGCCATCGTCGCCCGTTCGTGGTTCCAGCCTCTGGCCGCCGAAATGCGCGCCCGCGCCGCGACCAAGAAGCTGCAGCTGGCCATCGCCGCCATCGTGCAGGAGGCTGTGACCAAGGGCGAGCTTCGTCAGGATGCGGATGTCCGCCTGCTGGTCGAACTGATCTGGGATGCCTACCTGTCGAACTACCGCCGCGCGGCCTACGACAACTGGGATGCCCAGGCCCTGTCGGAACATATCGGCAAGCAGATCGACGTCATGCTGGCGGGCGCTCTGTCGAAGTAAGTCGAGTATTCGACCAAGGATAAAAGGCCTCCCCTGCGGGAGGCCTTTTTCATTTCAGCTTTTCCAGCGCAGGGTCGTCGGCTTGATCGGGTTGACGAAGGCGCGGCCCTCGGCCCGGCTCCTGGCCCATTCGCGTTTCAGCTGCTGATACCATTTGGCCTGTTTGTCGGCGTCGTCGATCCAGATCAGGGCCGGGTCGTAGCGCAGGCCTTCGTTCTGCAGGTTCACCATCCCCCCGTCCTGTTTCAGGAAGGCGACCACGCCCATCCGCAGGAAGGGCTTGGCCAGACCGAACACCCAGTGGTCGGACCAGAAGATCTGGGTGATCCGGGTCTTGGTGTCGGTCACAGGCGTCAGGCAGGTCAGGGCCAGAACCTGTTTCTCGCCCACCTGAATATGCTCCCAGCGGAAGCCGGGCAGGCGGAAGGTGATCTCGGTCGCGGGGGCGCCGCCCAGAATCTTGTAGAGGCGGCTGTTCGACGACGGGGCGTGGCGCACCATGGCCCAGCCATAGTCGGTCGGCGCGAAGGCCTTGGACTTTTCGTGCATCGAATGCTCGGACCGCCACCACCATTGCTGGTGGACATAGGGGCCGTGTGCGGGGTCCATCAGGCCGACGACCGCATGGTCGATATGGCTGTCGAAATCCATCCACTCGACCAGCTTGGCCTCGCCGCCGACCACGCCGGGGAAGACCGGCGGCTCGTGGTCCGGCTCCATCGGATTGCGAGCATCCGACGCCATCCAGACGAAGACGACGCCCTGGCTTTCACGCACCGGATAGGAGCGCACGCGGATGCGGTCGGCTTCGAACGCCTGATCCTCGACCAGCGAGGGTATGGCGGCGCAGACCCCGTCGGTGCGGAAGCGCCAGCCGTGATAGGGGCATTCGATCGTCTCGCCCTCGCCCGGCTTCTCTACCAGCTTGCCGGCCGAAAGAGGGGCGGCGCGGTGGGGGCAGATGTCGCGCATCGCATAGACCTGACCCGCGCGGGTGCGGCCGACCAGAACCGGCTCGCCCATGATCTCATAGCGTTTCAGGCTGGCCGGGGCGACATCGCGGCCCAGGGCCACGAAATACCAGGCGTCAGTGACAAATCCCTTGCCGAAGGGTGACGCGCCCGCCTTGGACGGTGCGGCTTCAGCTTGGGGGGCGGTCGGGGCGTCGGTGGTCATGGGGGCTGTTTAACAGCGCGACGGCGCCAGCCATAGACCCTGTGCCGCTTTGCGCGGGTGCGCGTGGCGTCTTCCCCGAGGGGCGGACGAACGGCTATGACAAGGGCAATAAGGCCGCTTGAGCGGTTTCAGGGAAGTTTCGCCATGTTCCGCACCCTCGCCCTCGCCGCACTGTTGTCCGTGGCGGCGCCCGTCGCGGCCCTCGCACAGGATGGACACGTGAACCACGTCGCCCATGACCGCCACGCGGCCTTTTCCTCTGACCGTCTGACGGTGCAGGTCGAGGGGCAGGGGCCGGACGTGATCCTGATCCCCGGTCTCAGCTCATCACCCGATATCTGGCAGGGCACGGTCTATCAGTTCGGCGGACGCTACCGCATTCACCGCGTCCATATTCAGGGCTTCGCCGGGGCCGCGCCCGCAGGCAATGCGCAGACCGGCGCTGCGCCGACCTTGATCGCCGCGCCCGCCGCCGAGGAAATCGCCCGCTACATCCGCGAACAGGGTCTGCAAAAGCCCGCCGTCGTCGGCCATTCGATGGGCGGGACCATCGCCATGATGCTGGCCGCGCGCCACCCCGACAGCGTGGGCAGGCTGATGGTCGTCGATATGATCCCGTTCATGGGCGCGATGTTCGGTCCGCCCGGAACCACGGTCGAGACGGTGACCCCGGTGGCGGATCAGGTTTATGCCGTCCAGACCAACAGCCCGCGTGAGACCTATGTGGCCCAGGCGACCACGGCGATCACCGGCATGGTCAACAATGCCGAGCGTCGCGAAGAGGCGCTGGAGGATATGCGGACCAGCGACCAGAAGGTGTCCGCCGCCGCCTTCCGCGAACTGATCACCACGGACCTGCGTCCTGAACTGCCGAAGATCACGGCCACGACCGAGGTGCTGTACGTCAAGTTCAACCCGCCGCTGACGGCCGAACTGACCGACGCCATCTATCAGGCCTCGTTCGCGGGCTTGCCCAAGGTGGAGCTGAAGCGGATCGACGACAGCGCCCACTTCATCATGTTCGACCAGCCGCAGACGTTTTATGGCGATCTGGACGCCTTTCTTTCGGCGAAATGACCGCTCACGTTTGCGTGAGATCGACAGGGCCGTTTCAGCGCTCCGTCAATCCGGCTACATAAACCCGAGACGAAACCCGCCTGAGCGCGGCATCTGAGGATATACATGGCGGGTCCACGGGTTGCAGGTGACGATCGGGGCGGAAAGCCGCGTCGGACGCCGTTGCAGAGACTGTTCTACTGGGGCGCGGTTCTGGCCGTCTGGGGGGTGATCTTCCTGGTGGTCTTTTTCGCCGTGTTCGCGCGCGGCCTGCCCGACACCTCCAGCCTGTATAATGTCGATCGTCAGCCCTCGATCACCTATCTGGACCGCAACGGCGCGCTGATCGCGACGCGAGGCACCCAGATGGCGCCGCCCGCCGATCTGGACAGCCTGCCTGACTATGTCCCGGCGGCCTTCATCGCCATTGAGGACCGGCGCTTCTATCACCACCCCGGCTTCGACCCCATCGGCATGAGCCGGGCCATGGTGCGCAACCTGCGCGCCGGGCGGGTGGTTCAGGGCGGCTCGACCCTGACGCAGCAACTGGCCAAGAACCTGTTCCTGACGCCCGACCAGAACATGCGCCGCAAGGTGCAGGAACTGATGCTGGCCGTCTGGCTGGAGATGAAATTCTCCAAGAAGGAGATTCTGGCCCTCTATCTGAACCGGGTCTATTTCGGCGCCGGCGCCTATGGGATCGAGGCGGCTTCTCAGCGGTACTTCGACAAGTCGGCCAAGGATCTGACGGTCGGTGAGGCCGCGCTTCTGGCGGGGCTTCTGAAGGCGCCCTCGCGCTATTCGCCGGTGTCCGAGAGCGAGCGCGCCGCCGCCCGCGCCACCGTCGTCCTGAACGAAATGGAAGAGGCGGGCGTCATCACCGCCGCCCAGCGAGAGCAGGCCGTGACCCAGCCGGTCATCGTCTCGCGCACGCTTGCGACCCAGCACGCCCAGTATTTCATCGACTGGCTGGACAAGTCGATCCGCGGTCTGGTCGGCGAACCGACCGAGGACATGGTGGTCGAAACCACCCTGGACCTGACCTTGCAGACTGACGCCGAACGCGCGGTGCGCCGCATTCTGGACCGCGACGGCGCCAAGGGCGTGCAGCAGGCGGCTCTGGTCGCGCTGGACGGCGACGGGCGCGTGCGCGCCATGATCGGCGGCGCCTCATACGCCGACAGCCAGTTCAACCGTGCCGTCGATGCGCGGCGTCAGGCCGGTTCGTCGTGGAAGCCGTTCGTCTATCTGGCCGCCATGGAGGCGGGCTATACGCCCCAGACCCCGGTGGTCGATGAACCGATCACCATCGGCAACTGGTCGCCCAAGAACTATTCCGGCAACTACAGTGGCAACATGACTGTGGCGCAGGCCGTGGCCCAGTCGACCAATACGGTCGCCGTCTCCATTGCCGACCGGATCGGCCGCGACAGCGTGGCCCGCGCCGCGCGCCGTCTGGGCATCCAGAGCCGCATCGGGCTGGAGCCGTCGATGGCTCTGGGCGCGGTCGAGGTCTCGCCGCTGGAAATGGCCACCGCCTATGACGCCTTCGCCAACGGCGGACGCCGCGTCGACGCCTATGGCATCAGCCGCATCCGCACCCCGCAGGGCCGCGTCATCTATCAGCGCGCCAGCGGCCAGAGCGGTCAGGCGATCAACAACCCGCCGCTCTATTACATGAACCAGCTGCTGCGCGGCGTGGTGACGTCCGGCACCGGACGCAGCGTGGCCATTCCGGGCCGTGATCTGGCGGGCAAGTCCGGCACCACCTCGGACTACAAGGACGCCTGGTTCGTGGGCTACACCGGCGGCTTCGTCGCCGCCGTCTGGGTGGGCAAGGACGACAACACCGCCATGCGCGGCGTCACCGGCGGATCGTCGCCCGCCGCCATCTGGCGCGGCTTCATGGAGGCGGCCCTGCCGCGCCTGAACGCCCCCAGCATCCCCAACGGCCCGCCCATGCCCGAAGGCTGGACCGCGCCTGACCCTGTTGGCGATCTGATGAGCGGCCTGAATGACGGCGGCGTCCCGGTCGAGCCCGTCGATCCGAACGTCGGCGAACCCTATGTCGACCAACCGACGCCCCAGTATCAGCAGCCGTCGCCGAAACAGCCGGTCGTGCGCCCGACCTCGCCCCAGCCCGGCTACCGCGACCCGCCGAACCAGCAACCCGAAGGTCGCCCCGTGCCAGAACGCAAGCCGGACGCCCTGTTCTTCTGACGGTCTGAACCTATCGTCCTGCCAGATGGGAGGCGATGCGTTCTGCGGCTAACTGCGGGGTGCAGGCTTCGGTGTCGATGGTCAGATCAGCCTGGGGCATGATCCGGAGGCTGGCGTTATAGTCGGTACGCAGTTGGCGCAGCAGGTCTATGGATTGGAGTTTACCGAAGGCGGCTCGGCTGGGTTGAATCAGCCTGCGCTCCTGTTCCTCAGGTGACACAGTCAAAGAGACGTAAATCACCGAGCCGCCAAACGGCGCGATGGCGGCTTGTACGCGGGAGGGGAAGTCCTCTGCCACGGTTCCTTCGGGCGCAAAGGTAAAGATCAGAGACCGGCCTTCACGGGCGGCTTCGATGAATGTCTGGAGCCAGAAGGCTTCCCGCAGCCGAATGAATGGTTCGGTGCCGAAAGCGAACACCGCGTTTACGGCGTCAACGACTAGATGGTTGTGGAATAGGGGTAGCCCCGTCTGCTTGGCCAATTCGTGTGCAACGGTGAGCTTTCCTGAGGCAACGGGACCATAGATAAAAACGAGCGTCATCCAAGAACCCTAGGTGCTTGAAGCGGATGCTTCCAGTCTGGGATGTAAGAGGTAGAGTCGTCTACCGCCCCACGGCGTGCAGCGCTCCGCCGTAGTCGCGCAGCCATTTGCGGTACGGCTTGTGGTCCCCAACCAGCCGCTCGACCACGGACCAGTAGGCGGGGCTGTGGTCGGCGTGGACCAGGTGGGCGACCTCGTGGGCGGCGAGGTAGTCGATGACCGGGGGCGGGGCCATGATGACGCGCCAGGAATAGCGGATGGTGCGGTTGTGCGGGCTGCACGAACCCCAGCGCGACTTGGTGTCGGCGATCGACACCTTGACCGGCCTCTGGCCCAGCGTGCGCAGATGATGCGCGGTGCGTTCCTCAAGCGTCTGGCGGGCTTCGCGTTTCAGCAGGTTCTCGACGCGGCGGGCATAGGTCTCGCCCTCGCCGCCGGAGCGGATGACTGTTCCCTCCTCGACCAGACGGGCAGCCCCTGCGCCCGGTGTCGCCTCCAGCCGCACGGGACGCCCTCGCAATGAAATGACCTGACCCGGCTCCAGCGGACGGCCCTTGGGCTGGACGGCCAGACGTTCAGATATCCAGACGCCCTTGGTGCGGGCGAAGGCGACGGCCTGGGTCAGGGTGCGCTCGCTGGGGGCGATGACCACGGCCTCGCCCGCCCGTGCGTCTATCCGCACCGACAGGCGTCGGGCGCGGGGATTGACGGATAGTCTCAAGGACGGTCCAGAGCCGTCCTTCTCGTCAAGCGGCAGCCGCTGACCGTTGCGGTACGCCAAGGAGAGCCTCGTTCTGGGCGATGAAGTCGCGCACGCGCGGATAGATTTCGTCTCGGAAGCGGCGCCCGTTGAAGACGCCGTAATGACCCACGCCCGGCTGGACATAGAGCTCGCGCTTGGTCTCGGGGACGTTGGGGCACAGGCCGTGCGCGGCCTGGGTCTGGCCGACGCCGGAGATGTCGTCCTTCTCGCCCTCGACCGTCATCAGGCCGATGTCGGTGATCTTCGTCAGATCGACCTTGCGCCCGCGATGCTCCAAGAGGCCGCGCGCCAGCAGATGCTGCTGGAAGACGATGTCGATGGTCTGGAGATAGAACTCTTCGGTCAGGTCCAGCACCGACAGATATTCGTCGTAGAATTCCTCGTGCTTTTCGACCCCGTCGCCGTCGCCGTGGATCAGGCTGGTGAAATAGTCCCAGTGGGCGTCACGGTGGCGCGCCTCGTTCATCGACATGAAGCTGTAGAGCTGAACAAAGCCCGGATAGACGTTCCGACCAAACCCCGGATAGGGCAGGGGCACGGTGTGGATCATGTTCGACCTGAACCAGGTGAAGGGTTTTTCCTCGGCCAGCTGGTTGGTCATGGTCGGCGACAGGCGCGCGTCGATGGGCGAGCCCATGAAGGTCATCGAAGCCGGGCGGTTGGGATCATTGTCCTCAGCCATCACGGCGCCCGCGGCCAGGACCGGCGGACCCGGCTGGCAGACGCCGACGACATGGGCGCGGCCGCCGATCTCGGTCAGCATCAGGCGGACGTGGTCGATATAGTCGAAGAAGTCGAACCGGCCTTCCAGCACCGGCACCTGCCGGGCGTTGATCCAGTCGGTGACATAGACGTCGTGGTCCTGAAGGAAGGCCTCGACCGTGCCGCGCAACAGGGTGGCGTAGTGGCCTGACAGGGGGGCGACGATCAGGACGGCGGGGGCCGCCACAGGTTTACCCGCCCGTTTCAGGTCGCCGATGTTGCGCGCGAACCGGACCAGACGGCACCACGGGCTCTGCCAGATCACCTGTTCGGTGGTGCGGATCGGATGACCGTCGGCGTCGATCGTCTCCAGCTTCCAGTCCGGCTTGCCATAGCGGCGGGTCACGCTCTCGAACAGTTCGGCCGAGGCATAGGCCGTGCGGCCGATGGCGGTGTCGGACGCCGGGTTCAGCGGCGAGGACCAGAACTGGCGCGCCATCTGGGCGCCGAAACGCCACGGCAGGGCCGACTGGTAAGCGAGTTCATGAAACGCGTAGAGCATGACTGTCCTGACGGCGGAGGCCGTTTGTGCAGAGCAGCATATAATGCGCAGACCCGCAAAAGGTATTCACGGGGTGGAAAACCGCCTCAGCCGCGCGCCATCGCCTGTTCGATGATCTTGGTCGACTTGTCCGGGCCCAGACCATAGGCGACGGCGGTGCGGAACTTGCCGTCCGGCCCCATCAGATAGACGGTCAGGCTGTGGTTCATCGTATAGGCCTCGCCCTCGCCGACCTTTTCATAGAAGGCGCGATAAGCCTTGGCCGCCTTGGCCACCTGTTCCGTCGTACCGGTCAGGCCGATGGTCCCCTTGGGAAAGCCGTCTGACGACAGATAGTCCTTCAGCATCTGCGGCGTGTCGCGCTGGGGATCGATGCTGACGAAGATGATCTGCAGGTCCTTGCCCTTGTCGCCCAGCTGTTGCTGGACAGCGGCCATTTCCGCCAGGGTGGTGGGGCAGAACTCGGGGCAGTAGGTGAAGCCGAAGAAGACCAGGCTCCATTTGCCGTTCAGCAGGGTCTGGTCCACCGGCTGACCGTCCTGATTGACCAACTGGAAGTCGCCGCCGACCAGCGGCTGGCCGGACGAGGTGACTTCGGAACCCGCGCCGACGCGGTCACGCCCGCTGACCACCACCACGGTGACGATGGCCAGAGCGGCGGCGATGGCGATACAGGCGCCGGCGAACAGCAGGATGGAACGGCGCGGCATGACGGCCTCTCACGAAATAGACTTTGCCGGTCTATAGAAGGAGCGTGACCTCGACAGAAGCCCACATTGCGCCGCAACCCCCCGACCTTGACGGCTGGAGCGACGTGCCGCGCCGTGGGCGGGGTTTTTCCCTTCGCACTCTGATCGTCCTGCGCTGGCTGACCATACTGGGGCAGAGTGCGGCGATCCTGACGGCCTATGGGGTGCTGCACTTCCCCCTGCCGCTGTGGCCCTGCCTGATCGTCATCGCCATCAGCGCGGGCGTGAATGTGGCGGCGATGGCGCGGGTGCGGCGGCTGGAATCCAGCCTGCCCGATGGTCGCCAGACCGCGATCCATCTGGGCTTCGACATCTTCCAGTTGGGCGTGCTGCTGGGCCTGACCGGCGGGCTGGAGAACCCCTTCTGTCTGCTGCTGGTCGCGCCGGTGACGATTGCGGCGGCGGCCCTTCCGGCGCGTCAGGCCCTGTTGCTGGGTCTGCTGGCCCTGGTGGCGGTGGCGGTGCTGTTCTTCTGGTCCGAGCCGCTGCCGTGGCGGCCCTACGAGCATTTCCATCTGCCGACCCTGTACCGGCTGGGCATGGCTATGGCCCTGGTGACAGGGGTGGTCTTCACCGCCGGATATGCGTGGCGGGTGGCGGCGGATGCGGAAAAGCTGGAGCTGGCCCTGGCCACGACCCAAGACGTCCTGCAACGCGAGCAGAGACTGGCGGCGCTGGGTGGTCTGGCGGCGGCGGCGGCGCATGAGCTGGGCACGCCGCTGGCGACTATTCAGGTGGTGGCCAAGGAGATGAAGCGTGCGGCGCCGCCGGGCGGCGAGGTCGAGGAAGACGCTGACCTGATCCTGCAACAGGCCGAGCGCTGCCGGGGCATTCTGGCCCAGCTGTCGCAACAGCCGGAGGGCGACGACGCCCTCTATGCCGATGTGGCGTTGAAGGCCCTGCTGGAAGAAGTGGTCCAGCCGCACCGGGGCTTTGATCTGGCGTTCGAGGTTGCGGTCAGAACCCCGCCCGGCCAGCCCGCGCCGCGCGTGCGTCGGATGCCCGAGGTGGTGCACGGCCTGTCGACACTGGTTGAGAACGCCGCCGACTTCGCCCGCTCGCGCGTCGAGATCCGGGCTCTGGTGGATGCCGGCTGGATCGAGGTCGAGATTCTGGACGACGGTCCCGGCTTCGCCAGCGACATCCTGCCCCGACTGGGCGAGCCCTATGTCACCAGCCGTCCGCACGGAAAGGCGCGCCGCGCTCTGGCCGACCAGATCGCCGCCGCTGCCCGTCGCCGTCCGCCGGTCGAGGCCCCGATTGCACCCAGTCAGGGCGGCATGGGGTTGGGTTTCTTCATCGCCCGCACCCTGCTGGAGCGGACCGGCGGCTCGGTCAGCGTGGGCCAGGGCCTGTCTCATGCGGACGGAAAGCCCGCTGGTCGGGGCGCCCGCGTCGCCGTGCGTTGGGCGCGTCCGGCGCTGGAAGTCGCCGAATGAGTGTGGTTTCGTGATTGGGTCTTAGCGTCGCAGGGGGAACCTTGCGCTTGACCCGCGCGCTGTCGGTCCCGACTTGAAGCGGCAGGAGAGAATAATGTCCGACCTAGAGACCCGTATCGCCGCCTTGCCTGACAAGTCCCTGCTGTTGCTGGACGACGATCAGGCGCTGCGCACCCGTATGGGCCGCGCCCTAGAAGCGCGCGGCTTTGACGTGACGACGGCGGAATCCGTCGCCGAAGCCACCGCCGCCCTGCGCGACAAGGCCCCCGCCTTCGCCGTGTTGGACATGCGTCTGGAAGACGGCAACGGCCTGAAGGTGGTCGAAGCCGTGCGCGACCGCCGCGCCGACGCCCGCATCGTCATGCTGACCGGATATGGCGCCATCGCCACGGCCGTCGCGGCGGTCAAGGCCGGGGCCGTCGACTATCTGTCCAAGCCCGCCGACGCCGACGACGTGGTCAAGGCCCTGCTGGCCACTGGCGAAGCGCCTGAACCGCCTGAAAACCCGATGAGCGCCGACCGCGTTCGCTGGGAGCATATCCAGCGCGTCTATGAGTTGTGCGACCACAATGTCTCGGAGACAGCGCGCCGCCTGGGCATGCACCGCCGCACGCTGCAGCGGATTCTGGCCAAGCGCGCACCGCGCTGAGGGCTTTGGGGTAGGGCTTAGTAAGCTAGGTTCTAGGACTAAGCTTGTTGATCAGGCCTCTGAGCATTCGACCGATTTCGTCGGCGTCCGCCAACAGGCCGTGTATGTCGGCAGAGGCGCAGAGCCCCACACGTTCAGCAAGGAGCAGGTGGGTTTCAAGCTCCTTCAGCGATCCCTGTGCTATGCGGACGAAGTTGGCGTAGGCAGGTCGCGTGCCGCGACCATAGCCTTCGGCGATGTTCGCGGGGACCGAGACGGCTGCTCTGCGCGCCTGCGATGTGATGCCGAACTTCTCTTCGCTCGGAAAGGACTGTGTCAGCCGGTAGGTCGCCTCCGCTAGGCCCATGGCTTTTTGCCAGACGACCAAATCTCTGTAGCCCTGCATCAGATCCCCCAATCTAAGCCCTAAGCTCTAAGCCCTAAGCCCTAAGCCCTAAGCCCTAAGCCCTAAGCCCTCATTCCCGCATCGCCCGCCATGCGCCAAGGCGGGCGAAGGCGATGGTCAGGGCTTTGCGGCGGGCGGGCGCCAGCGGGGATGAGGGGGCGTCGCGGATGACGGCCCCGCCAAAGCCGTCGGCGACGACTAGACCGGGTTCTTCCGGCAGGATGGCTTGCGGAAACTCGGGCGCGACCGCGAAATAGAAGGCGTCGCAGAACGGGCCGTACTCATGCCATTTGCGGTCGACGCGATAGTCGTCGATGCCCGACTTCACCTCGCAGATGATGATGTCGCCCTTGGTCCCGATGGCCATGACATCGGCGCGTCGCCCGTTTGGCAGGCAAACTTCCAGCAAGGGCGCATAGCCCATGTCCATCATCAGCCGCGCCGCGCCGCGTGTGACGGACAGGGTGGTTTCGGGACGGCTGAAGACCAGTTCGAGCGAGACGGCGGCGGGCATTCCGTCTTTATGTTCCGCTTGTGTTCCGCCTGCAAGCGCAGGCGTCGATCAGCGGATCAGGGTCCGGCGGTTGACCGCCCATTCCTCGCGTGACTGGCCCCAGACATCGGCGACGACGCCTGCGAAGGGTTCGGGCAGGTTGGCAGGGCCGCGATTGCGTGAGCCCAGACGCTGCGCCAGACGCGCCGAGGCGGCGTTGCCATCCTCGATAGTGTGGATGACGTCGTCCCAGCCCAGAACATCGAAGGCGTAGTCCATGGATGCGACGGCGGCCTCCTGCGCATAGCCCTTGCCGGTCGCGTCGGGATGCAGCGACCAGCCGACCTCAGCCCCCGGCCAGCCGTGCGGGCGCCACGGCCCGATCCGGCCCAGCCACAGGCCGGTGGATTTCTCGATCACCGAAAAGAAGCCCACGCCCGCCAGGGTCCATGCTCCCGCCACGGTCGCCAGGATGCGCCAGGTCTCGGCAGGCGTCTTGATCCCGCCGATGAAGCGCGTCGTCTCGGGATCGGCCTGGAACTCGGCCCAGCGCGGGAAATCCTCCAGCGTCGGCGGGCGCAGGATCAGGCGTTCGGTTTCAACCCGGATGTCGCTCACAACAGATACTCGCGTTCCAGTTCGTAATGGCTGCCGTCGTCAGTCAGGACGCTGGAATAGAGGCCGAAACGATCGATGCGGAGCGGCGGCGGATGCAGTAGATTATGCCCCGCCATCCAGGCGCCGATCCGGTCGGGATTGGTCTGGGGTTTCAGGTAGGCCAGGGTGACGTGGGGGCGGTATTCGCGCGCCTCCATGACCACGCCCGCCCGTTCCGCCGCCTTCTTGCAGCGCCCGGCCAGCACCGACAGGGCCTCGTTCGGCGTCTCGACCCCGGCCCACAGGGTGTGGCTGCGGTGGTTGTCGCCAAAGGCGCCGACGCCCTTCAGGGTGATCTCGAACGGCCCGCCGCCTATGCGTGACAGTTCCGAGGCCAGGTCGTCGGCCCGCCGCTCGTCCATCTCGCCATAGAAGCCCAGGGTGACATGCAGGGCGTCCAGCGGACGCCAGCGCGCGCCGGGAAGGCCGCTCTGACGGCGTTTCAGCGTGTCCGTGACATCGTCCGGCAGGGTCAGGGCGGTGAACAGGCGAAGCATGCGACCGTTGGTAGCGGTGGGAACGTCCGTCTCCAAGTCCGGTTTTCCTTGCAGTCGGGGGCGTGCATGCCGATATTTGCGGCAACGATCCGGAGAAACCTCTTCGGACCATGGGAGAAAGTTCGTCGCCATGAGCGATTTCAACAACGGCTATGCCCGTCCGCTGCCGCAGACCGCCGACATGTCGATCGACGCCGGTCTGCGCGCCTTCATGCTGGGCGTCTACAACAAGCTGGCGCTGGGCCTCGTGGTCGCAGCGGCGCTGGCCTATACGACCGGCAACGTCCCGGCCGTGCAGCAACTGCTCTACACCGTCGGTCCCGACGGCCGCATGGGCATGACCATTCTGGGCATGGCGGTGCAGTTCGCGCCTCTGGTGCTGATCTTCGGCTCAATGTTCTTCATGAAGAACCCAACGGCCCAGGGCACCAGCGTCCTCTACTGGCTGGTCGTGGCCACCATGGGCGCATCGCTGGGCTGGGTCTTCCTGGTCTATACGGGCGCCAGCGTCGCCTCGACCTTCCTGGTGACCGCCGCCGCCTTCGGCGCGCTGAGCCTGTACGGCTATACGACCAAGCGTGACCTGTCGCCGATGGGCACCTTCCTGATCATGGGCGTGATCGGCCTGATCATCGCCTCGCTGGTCAACATGTTCTGGCCGAACGGCGTCCTGTACTGGATCATCAGCGCCGCTGGCGTGCTGCTGTTCTCGGGCCTGATCGCCTTCGACACCCAGCGTTTGAAGATGAGCTACTACGCTCTGGGCGGCGACAAGAACGCCATCGGCGTCGCCACCAGCTATGGCGCGCTGAGCCTGTTCATCAACTTCGTGAACCTGTTCCTCTTCCTGCTGCGCTTCATGGGCGGCAACCGCAACTAAGGTCTGCCGCAAGGCCGATCTGGAAAGGGCCCCTGACGGGGCCCTTTTTCGTTTGCCTATTCCACCACCTGAAACCGGCGGGCGTCGAAGACGCGCAGCACCTGGGGCAGGTCGCGGCCGCGGCGCAGGACCTGGCCGCCTTCGCCGATGACGGCCCACTGGCCCTGGCGGGCCTGCAGCGCGGGACGTTTCTCTATGCGGTAGGCGGGGGCGTCGCCGGTGCGGCGGAAGACGGCGAACTCGGCGAAGTCCTTGTGACCGACCATGGCGTAGTCGCGCCATTCACCCTGGGCGACCATGCGGCCATAGACCTTCAGGATCGGGTCCAGTTCGCGGCGGTCGAAGAAGACCGGCCCGATCTGCGCGGCGGTTTCGTGAGGGTTCATGCTCATGGTCTGAACTTAAGGGCGCATTCGGTCAGCGCCAGTGGCGGCGGATAAATCGCCGCCGACACGAAATGGCCCCGTTTCGGTCCTTCGCCCGCCCGGTTGGACGACGAAACAAGACACATCGGCTCGTCGGAGTTCGGAAGTGTCCGGATCCTGAACAGCCCCCCCAGCCCCCTGGATGTTTCCATTAAAGG
>NZ_JABAZW010000175.1 GCF_018608325.1 Brevundimonas sp.
GCTGGTGCCCCTGTCGAGCTGGGCCGCGCCGGGTTCGACGGTGGTGGTCGCCGTTCGTCAGAAGATCGCGCCGGGCTGGCACACCTACTGGCGCAATCCCGGCGATTCCGGCGGGCCGACCACGCTGGACTGGACCCTGCCGCAAGGGGTGAAGGCGGGCGGCATCACCTGGCCCCTGCCGGAGCGTCAGCGCCTGCTGAGCCTGATCAACTACGGCTATTCCGGCGAGGTCTATCTGCCGGTGACGATCGAGGTTCCGGCCTCGGCGCGACCGGGAACGACCCTGCCCCTGATCGCCGACGCCCTGTTCCTGGTGTGCAGCGACCAGATGTGCGTGCCGGTGCCGATGCAACTGCGGCTGGACCGGTGCGCGAAGGCGCGCCGCCGCTGGATGCGAAACATGGTGCGGCGGTTCAGGCCGTGCTGGAGGCCGCGCCCCGTCCCGCAGGGATTGATGCGGCCGTTTCCCTGTCGAACGGCGTCCTGACCCTGAGCGCCACAGGCGGACCGCTGGCGGAGGCCAAGATCAGCCGCGCCCACTTCTTCCCGTTCGAAGGCGGGATCATCGACCACGCCGCCGACCAGACCGCCCAGCGCGGCGCGAACGGCCTGACCCTGTCGCTGGCCCAGGGCGGCGAGATCCGCGCCAAGGGGCTGAACGGCCCGATCTCCGGCGTTCTGGCCACCGACATCGGCGCCTGGGAGATCACGGCCAAACCCGGTCCGGCGCTGGCGGGCGCGTCGGGTCAGGGATCGCTGTCCGGCGAGGCGGGCGGTGGCAAGCCCTCATCTACGCTCGATCTGGCGGGCATCGCCCGGTCGGCCCTGTTCGCCCTGATCGGCGGTCTGATCCTGAACCTGATGCCCTGCGTCTTTCCCATTCTGGCGATGAAGGCCGCGTCGCTGGCCGCCACCGCCCATCAGGCCCGAGAGGCGCGCCGAGACGGCCTGCTGTTCGGCGTCGGGGTTCTGGCGACCTTCCTTGTTCTGGCGGGGCTTCTGCTGGCGTTGCGGGCAGGGGGGCAGGCCATCGGCTGGGGCTTCCAGTTACAGTCGCCCGCCGTCATCGCTGGTCTGTCGCTGCTGATGCTGGCCGTGGGTCTGAACCTGTCGGGCGTCTTCCAGATCGGGGCTGGTCTTCAGGGCGCAGGCTCGGGACGCCTGTCGCGCCTGTCGGGCGGGGCGGGGGCCTTCTTCACCGGGGTTCTGGCGGTGGTGGTCGCGGCGCCCTGCACGGCGCCCTTCATGGCGGCGGCGCTGGGCGCAGCCCTGCTGATGCCCTGGCCCGCGGCCCTTCTGGTCTTCCTGATGCTGGGGCTGGGTCTGGCCCTGCCCTATGTGGCGATCAGCTTCTCGCCGGGTCTGCTGCGGCGCTTCCCGCGTCCGGGGCCGTGGATGGACCGGCTTAAGGGTCTGCTGGCGTTTCCCATGTATGGGGCGGCGCTGTGGCTGGCCTGGGTGTTTTCGCGCCAGACCGGAGCGGATGGTCTGGGCCTGCTGCTGATCGCGGGGCTGACGGCGGCGCTGGGTCTGTGGCTGTTCGGCCTGACCCAGACCGAGCGGGCGCATGGGCGTAAAGGCCTGATCGCCGGTCTGGCCGCCGTCATCGTGCTGGCGGCGACACTGGGTCTGGCGGTTCTGGCAGGGCGTTCGCCGGTGGTGGATGACGGCCCCTCCAGCGAAGGACGGGCCCTGTCGGCCCAGCCCTGGTCCGCCGAGGCGGTCAGCGCAGCGCAAGGCGAAGGGCGTCCGGTGCTGGTCAACTTCACCGCCGACTGGTGCGTGACCTGCAAGATCAATGAGCGCGCCGCCCTGTCCTCGCCGCGCGTGGCCGAGGCCCTGCAACAGGCGAACGCCGTCTATATGGTCGGCGACTGGACCCGCCGCGACGACGCCATCACTCATGAGCTGGAACGGCGCGGGCGTTCGGGCGTGCCGCTGTATCTGCTGTATCCGGCAGGGGGCGGCGAGCCGCGCATCTTGCCGCAGCTGCTGACGGAAGGCGTGGTGATAGACTCCCTGAAGTCGGCGCGCTGACGCCGACCCTGAACATGGGGGAGTGTCTGAATGCTACGCCGTCTGTTTGTCGTCGCCGCCTCTACGGCGCTGTTAGCCGCCTGCCAGCAGCAGGCCGCCGCGCCCGCCGCTGAAAACGCCGCCGCACCTGCTGCGGCTCAGGAGGGGCTGGCCCCCGCCTTCACCCTGGTCGACGCCGACGGGGTGCAGCGTTCGCTGGCGGATTTCCGGGGCAAGACCGTGGTTCTGGAATGGACCAACGAGGGCTGTCCCTATGTCCAGAAACACTACACCGGCGCGATGCAGGCCCTGCAGCGCGAGGCCTTGGCGGATGGGGTGGTCTGGCTGACCATCGTCTCGTCGGCGCCGGGCACGCAGGGCTTCGTTGAGGGAGATACGGCCCGCGCCTACAAGGCCAAGCACCAGTCGGCCTATGCCCATCTGCTGCTGGACCCGACCGGCGAGGTCGGCAAACTGTATGGGGCCAAGACGACGCCGGACATGCGGGTGATCGATGCGCAAGGGCGGCTGGTCTTTGAGGGTGGCATTGATGATCGTCCGACCAGCAAGGTCGAGGATCTGGAGGGGGCGAACAACTTCGTCCGCGCCGCGCTGGAGGATGTGAAGGCCGAACGTCCGGTCCGCACCGCCTTCGCCCAGCCCTATGGCTGCGCGATCAAATACCCGGAGACGGTGACGGGCTGAAACCCGTCACCTGTGCCGCCGTAGGATCGGCCTCAAGTAGCGCGAAGCGCGATAGGCCTAATAATGATCAGACTTCCGGCTGAGGCGGGGCGGTGATGACTTCGACGTTGTCGTTCAGCAGATAGGACAGCTCCGACAGGGCCACGGCGCGTTCGGCGGGGGTGGTTGCGGCCTGAACGGCGGCGATCTTCTTGGGGATGTCCTCGGAGATGCCGCGCAGGATGCATTTCAGGTCGCCGTCGGTGCCGCGCTCCTTCAGGATCAGGTGGCCCTGCATGTCCAGTTGGGACAGGGCGTCGGCCTGGGTCTTGAAGCCGGCGAAGGCCTGACCGGTGAAGAAGGCGGCGTCATCGGCGGCCTTGGACGCGGCCCAGCCGTCGACGATGGACTTCAGCGAACCGGAGCGGGCGATGATGTCGGCGAACAGCGGCTCTCCCGCCACGGAAACGGGTGCGCCGACCGCTGCGGGGGGCTGTTCGGCGGCAAGCGCCACAGCAGGATTGGACATCGCCAGGGCGATTGTGAGAGCAAGGCCGCAGGACATGGGCTGACTTCCTGTTTCATCGTCGGTTAGGACGTTGAACCGGTGTAACCCTGAGCCGTAAACGAGAGTTTACCTTCTTCGCTCCCCAGAGGACTGCCTGATGACGCGCGACGACGCCTGGAAGACTTTTGACCGCACCGCAGCCGACGCTGGCCGAACGCGCATTGTCGATCAGTTCGCCGCAGACGCCGGGCGGCTGGAGCGGATGTCGGTCGAGGCGGCGGGCCTCTATCTGGACCTGTCGAAACAGAGCTGGACGCGCGAGGCGTTCGAGGCCTGTCTCGATCTGGCCCGCGCCAGCGATGTCGAGGGACGGCGCGCGGCCCTGTTCGCGGGCGAGGCGGTCAATCTGACGGAAGGCCGTGCAGTGCTGCACCCGGCCCTGCGTGCGCCGGTCGGCGCCGATTATCAGGCTCTGGGCGAGCCGGTGTCGGCGGAAGTGGACGCCGTGCGCGCCGAGATGCAGGCCTATGCCGAGGCTGTGCGGTCGGGCGCAGAGGCCGGGGCCACGGGCAAGCGGTTCAAGGCCATCGTCCATGTCGGCATCGGCGGATCGGATCTGGGGCCGCGCGTGATCTGGGACGCCCTGCGCCCGCTGGACCCGGCCATTGACCTGAGATTCGTCGCCAACATCGATCCGCGCGACATGGCCGAGGCCCTGACCGGTCTGGACCCCGAGACGACGCTGGTGGTGGTGGTGTCCAAGACCTTCACCACGCAGGAGACGCTGGCCAATGCCGAGGCGGCCAAGGCATGGCTGGCGGCGGCCCTGCCAGCCGACGGTCTGACCAAACATTTCATCGGCGTGACGGCGGCGCCCGGCAAGGCGGCCGCGTTCGGCTGTGGCCGCACCTTTGCATTCCGGGACTGGGTCGGCGGGCGGTATTCGCTGTGGTCGGCGGTCAGCCTGAGCTGCGCCATCGCCCTGGGCTGGGAGGTGTTCGAGGGCCTGCTGAACGGCGCGGCTGCGCTGGACGATCATTTCGTCTCGGCGCCGCTGGAGAAGAATGCGCCGGTGCTGCTGGCTCTGGCCCAGGTGTTCAATGTCGATGGTCTGAACCGTCCGGCGCGGACCGTGGCCCCCTATGCCCATGCCCTGCGCCGCCTGCCGTCCTTCCTGCAGCAGTTGGAGATGGAATCGAACGGCAAGCGGGTGCATCGCGACGGAACCCCCGTCACGCGCCAGACCTGCCCGGTGGTGTTCGGCGAACCCGGCACCAACGGCCAGCACGCCTTCTTCCAGCAGATCCATCAGGGACCGCAGGTGGTGCCCGCCGAGTTCGTGATCGTGGCCCGCACCCATGAGGACGCGCCGGAATCGCCGCTGTGGTCCAATGCTTTGGCCCAGGGACAGGCGCTGATGGTGGGCAAGTCGACCGAAGCCGCCAAGGCGGAAGGCCTGGCGCAGGGCTTGTCGGAAGAGGAGGCGACCCGGCTTTCGACCCACCGCACCTTCACTGGCGACCGACCCTCGACCGCCATCGTCATGGAGCGGCTGACGCCGCAGGCGCTGGGCGCGCTGATCGCCCTTTATGAGCACAAGACCTTTGTCGAGGGCGTGATCTGGGACATCAACAGCTTCGACCAGTGGGGCGTTGAACTGGGCAAGGTGCTGGCCAAGGCGATCCTGAGCGACGTCCACGCAGGCGGCCCGTCCGCCGACCTGGACCCCTCGACCGCCGCCCTGATGACGCGGTTGATGCAATGACGGTCGTCGCCGGGCGGTGGCAGAGGCTGGAGGGGCTGGCCCTTCTGGTCGTCGCCGTCCTGGCCTATCGGCAGGTTGAGCAGGGGTGGCTTCTGTTCGCCCTGCTGTTCCTTGCGCCGGACCTGAGCTTCTTCGGCTATCTGGCCGGGCCCCGGATCGGTGGTCTGATCTACAATCTGGCCCACAGCCTGATCGGCCCGCTGTTGCTGGCGGGCGCGGGGCTGGTTTCAGCCCATCCGCTGGTGACGGGGATCGCCCTGATCTGGCTGGCCCATATCGGGTTCGACCGGACGCTGGGCTATGGGCTGAAGTCGCCCGAGGCGTTCGAGATCACCCATCTGGGCCTGATCGGAAAGGCGCGAAAGAACCGCCCGTCATGACAAAAGGCCCGGTCGGAGGACCGGGCCTTTTGGTTTTATGATCGCTAACTCGACTACCAGCGGCGGTCGTAGCGGTAGTCGCGGTTGTTGTTGCGGCCATAGTCGCGACGGTCATAGCGTTGGTCGCGGCGGTCGGGGCCGTAGCGATAGTCATAGCCGTAGTCGCGGCTGTTGATGCCGTGCTCGCGTTCCCAGTGGCCCTGGTTCCGATAGCATTGGCCGCCACGATAATATTCGCAGTTGGAGCCGCGGTTGGAGGCGACTGCGCTCAGGGCTGCCCCGGCCAGTGCGCCGCCTGCAACATAGCTGCCGTCCCCGTTGCCGTAGATGGCCCCGGCGATGCCGCCGATGGCGGCGCCGAGCAGGGCGTTGCGGCCGGTGTCGTCGCGGCCGTTATGGCCGTTGTCGCGATAATCGCGGTAGCGGCTTTGGGCGTCTGCCGGGCTGGCGGCCATGATGGTGACAGCCATGAGCGGGACGAAGGCGGTGGCGGCGATCTTGCTGATGGTCTTCACGGCGCTGTCTCCTCTGAAACGGTGAACCGGTCGAACAGGCTGTTCATGACCGATGGTCTGACCTTCTTTTAGGGGGCGCCGTCTGAACGTGCTGCTGAGGCCTGTGTTCATCTTCAGTTCATCGCCCGCAGGCGCAGGCGGCCCTCCTTCAGGCAGGAGAACCGCCTGATCGTGGCGCTTAGCGCGCAGGCGGATAATGCATGGCCACATCCAGGGTCACGTCGCCGCTATCGGGCACGGTGAACTTGACCTGATCGAAGGTCGGGGCGGCGCGCAGGGTTTCGCCGTGCAACAGGCCCCAGCCCTCGCCCGGACGACCGTTGACCAGCGTCATGTCGCGATTGCCGTCCGTGTCGTGCAGGGCCGAGACGGAATAGTCGCCGGGGGTCACGCCATGCAGGGTGATGACCTGGGTTCCAGCCGGGGGCGCGGCGATGATCTCGCCATAGGAGCCCTCATGCTTGAGAAACTGGGTCGAGGTCTGCAGGCCAACCAGCAGATCGCCGCCCCGCGCCTGTACGCCGGTCAGGTTGATGGTGACATCGCCTGCGAGGGCAGCGCCCGCAGACATCAGGCTGGCGGTGAACAGGGCGGCGGCGACAAGCGACGCCTTCTGGAACGACTTCATTTTGCGTCTCCCTTTGTGGAGCAAAAGCCGGAATGGCCTCTCCAGTTCCACATGATGACAATGTACTTTGAAATATAAAGTAGATGGGGTCAAGCCTGCGACAAACGGGTTGTTTCTTCGCCGTCGTCTTGACGGTGTCACACCGCCCCCCTACTTGCCCGATGCGTTAGCACTCTCGCCGGTCGGCTGCCAAAAATGGTCGCTGCGGGTGTGCTGCTCACCATTTCAGAACACCCCGATTTCGGGGGTTTCATCAGGGAGAAGTCCGATGGCGTTCCGTCCGCTCGGCGACCGCGTGCTGGTCAAGCGCGTTGAAGAAGAATCCAAGACGAAGGGTGGGATCATCATCCCCGACACCGCCAAGGAAAAGCCGCAGGAAGGCGAAGTCGTCTCCGTCGGCCCCGGCGTCCGCGATGAAAGCGGCAAGGTCAATGCTCTGGAACTGAAGGCTGGCGACCGCATCCTGTTCGGCAAGTGGTCGGGCACGGAAGTGAAGATCGACGGCGACGACCTGATCATCATGAAAGAGTCGGACGTGCTTGGAGTGCTGAGCTAAGGCCCAGCCCTCAGTGGCGAGTGATTAGTGGCGAGTGGCGAGAAGGTTCCGGAATGGAGCCGCCGCCGTCGCCCCAGTTTCAGATCGCTCGCCACTCGTCACTAATCACTCGACACCTATTCAAAAGGAGCAGCCCGCATGGCCGCTAAAATCGTACAGTTCAACACCGACGCGCGCGACAAGATGCTGCGCGGCGTCAACGTTCTCGCCAACGCCGTCAAGGTGACCCTGGGTCCCAAGGGTCGCAACGTCGTGATCCAGAAGTCCTTCGGCGCCCCGCGCTCGACCAAGGACGGCGTGTCGGTCGCCAAAGAGATCGAGCTGGAAGACGCCTTCGAGAACATGGGCGCTCAGATGATCCGCGAAGTCGCTTCGAAGACGAACGACAAGGCGGGCGACGGCACCACCACCGCAACCGTTCTGGCTCAAGCCATCGTGCAAGAGGGCCTGAAGGCCGTCGCCGCCGGCATGAACCCGATGGACCTGAAGCGCGGCATCGACAAGGCCGTCGCCCTGGTCCTGCAAGAGATCAAAGACAAGTCCAAGCCGGTCTCGAACAACTCGGAAATCGCGCAAGTCGGCACCATCTCGGCCAACGGCGACTCGGAAATCGGTGAGCTGATCGCCCAGGCGATGGCCAAGGTCGGCAACGAAGGCGTGATCACCGTCGAAGAAGCCAAGACCGCCGACACCACCGTCGACGTCGTCGAAGGCATGCAGTTCGACCGCGGCTACCTGTCGCCCTACTTCATCACGAACGCCGACAAGATGGAGGTTCAACTCGAAGAGCCGCTCATCCTGCTGTTCGAAAAGAAGCTGACCTCGCTGCAAGCCATGCTGCCGATCCTGGAAGCCGTGGTGCAGTCGGGCCGTCCGCTGCTGATCATCGCTGAGGACATCGAAGGCGAAGCCCTGGCGACCCTGGTCGTCAACAAGCTGCGTGGCGGCCTGCGCGTCGCCGCCGTCAAGGCTCCGGGCTTCGGCGACCGCCGCAAGGCCATGCTGGAAGACATCGCCATCCTGACGGGCGGCCAGGTCATCGCTGAAGAAGTCGGCCTGACCCTGGAAAAGGCAACCCTGAACGACCTGGGCCAAGCCAAGCGCGTTGAAATCGGCAAGGAAAACACCACGATCATCGATGGCGCAGGCGATGCCCGCAACATCGAAGCCCGCGTGAAGCAAGTGCGTGCGCAGATCGAAGACACCACGTCTGACTACGACAAGGAAAAGCTGCAGGAACGTCTGGCCAAGCTGGCCGGCGGCGTTGCCGTTCTCCGCGTCGGCGGTTCGACCGAAGTCGAAGTGAAGGAAAAGAAGGATCGCGTCGACGACGCCCTGAACGCCACGCGCGCCGCGGCTGACGAAGGCATCGTTCCCGGCGGCGGCATTGCGCTGCTGAAGGCTTCGAAGATCCTGGCTGACGTCAAGGGTGACAACGCCGACCAGAACGCCGGCATCGCCATCATCCGTCGCGCCCTGCAGGCTCCGATCCGTCAGATCTCGGAAAACGCAGGCGTCGAAGGTTCGATCGTCGTCGGCAAGGTGCTGGAAAACGACCAGGCTTCGTTCGGCTTCAACGCCCAGACCGAAGAATACGGCGATCTGGTCCAGATGGGCGTCATCGACCCCGCCAAGGTTGTCCGCACGGCTCTGCAAGACGCCGCATCGGTCGCCGGCATCCTGATCACGACGGAAGCCGCCGTCGCTGATGCACCCAAGAAGGGCGGCGGCGCTGCTGCTCCTGACATGGGCGGCATGGGCGGCATGGGCGGCATGGACTTCTAAGTCCAAGCCATCCGACGCTGAAATACAGAAGGGCGGGGCCGCAAGGCTCCGCCCTTTTTGTTTGCCTAACTGCCGATCTCGCCGATCTCTCGACCCGCCAGACGCGCGCCTTCGACAATGTCGGGATCCGCACGGGCCGTGGCCAGAATCCAGTCGCGGAAGCGGGCGATTTTGGACTGAAGGCGACGACCGGGCGGGTAGCAGACCCAATAGCCCTCGGCCAAGGCGACGGTCTCGGTGAAGGGGCGCACCAGAAGGCCTAACTCGATCTCTCGCGTGTAAAGAATGGGCGATCCCAGAGACACGCCCTGATCGCCCATGGCGGCGGCAACTTCCATCGCCTGATTATCAGCGGTGAGGCGCGGCGGGGCGGCCGCATCGGCAGGGGTCACGCCTGCAGCCGCGAACCAGGCTGTCCATTCCGAAGGATCGCCGATCAGTTGCGCATGTTTCAGATCTTCTGGGCGACCGAGTTTCAGTCGGTCACGCATGGCCGGCGTGCATAGTGGGGTGAAGACGCCCGGCATCATGAAGCGACTTTCCAGTCCCGGCCAGCGACCTGAGCCGAAACGAATTGCCAGATCCAGTCTGTCTTCATTCAGGGTGGACAGGGTCGAACTCGTGCCGACCCGCACCGCTAGATCAGGATTGGCCAGCTGGAAGGCTCCCAGCCGCGTCGCCAGCCACTGGGTCGCCATGGTCTGCAGGGTGGTGATGGCCAGAACGCCCTGATCGGCGTCGGTCACCTCGGTCACCGCGCGTCGCAGCAGGCTGATGGCCTCGGTCGCCGCTGAGCTAAGCCGTTCACCCTCTGGCGTCAGGGCCACCTGTCGCGCACCGCGCACGAACAGGGCGCAGCCCAGCCGTTCCTCCAGATCGCGGATGCGCCAGCTGACCGCCGCCTGGGTCATGCCCAGCGTCTCTGCCGCGCGCGTGAAACTGAGCAGGCGCGCCGCCGCCTCGAACACCCGCAGGGCGTCTAGGGGAATGCGGGAAAGTATGTCTGACATAGCCTGACCTTATGTATCGGCGCCATCGTCTCGTTTGTCAGTCATGCGCGTCAAGCCCAATATGGCGGCAGGAAAGGAGATCAAGTCATGGAAGAAATGCACCGCACACATAAGGAACCCGTGTGGGGATGGGTGGACGAGATCGCCCTGATCGCCCGCGCCGTCCAGCACAGGCGCCAAACGCGCGCGCAGGCGCGGCCCTTGCCGATCCCCATGATGGGGCAGCCGAAAGCGGGGCTGGCGTCGGCGGACGGCAAGGGCTGCCGCTGATCTGAGGCCCGGATTTCACCTCAGGCACAACCTTTGCGCGCCTTCACGGTTCGAAAAGGCTGTCGTGCCAAGGTGAGACCATGACCCCCGTCCAGACACCTGCTGATCTTCGCCCCATCACAGCCCTGCGCTTCGGCGCGGCGATCTGGGTGGCCATCTACACCTTCTGGGAAAACCTGGCGGGCGCCGGGCATTCCGGTCTGGTGGACAAGGGCTATCTGGGGGTCGAGCTGTTCTTCGTCCTGTCCGGCTTCATCCTCAGCCACGTCTATCTGCAGGCGGCGGGTGAGAAGCAGTTCTCGTATCGCGGCTTCCTGTGGGCGCGGATCGCGCGGGTCTATCCGCTGCATCTGGCGACCCTGATCGGGGTGGGCCTGCTGGCCGCAGCCGCCCTGATCGCGGGCATGAGCGTGGACGGCAATGTGCTGAGCTGGCCGTCGCTGCCCGCCAATCTGCTGATGCTGCACGCCTGGGGGCTGGCGCCGGTGGCGGGGTGGAACCATCCGTCCTGGTCGATCTCGGCCGAATGGTTCGCCTATCTGTGCTTCCCGCTGTTCGCCTTTGTCTTCTGGCGCCTGCGCAACAAGCCGGTGGCGGCGGTCGTGGGGGCGGCGGCCTTCCTGACTGTGCTCTATTTCGTCTTCGAACAGGTCGCGGGCTTTCCCCTGACCGAGGCGACCTTCCGCTGGGGCGCGCTGCGGATCGTGCCGTGTTTCGCGTTGGGCTGCGCCCTGTACCTTGTCTATCGCCGGGCGCCGCTGAAGGCGCCGTGGACGGCGACGGCTGTATCCTTCGCCCTGATGATCCTGAGCGCCGCCTTGGGTCTGTGGGACGGGATCACCGTCCTGTTCGCCGGTGCGCTGATCCTGTCATTGGCTTCGCTGCCGAATGAGCGGGCAGGGGTGCTGGCGTCCAAGCCCGCCGTCTATCTGGGGGAGATCAGCTACTCGGTCTATATGGTCTGCGTGCCGTGGAAACTGCTGTCGATCAATCTTGCGGCCAAGCTGACGGACGCCCCCGACAAGCAACTTCACGTTTTTGTGTGGTTGGCGATTCTGGCGCTTCTGCCTGTGGTTGCGGCGGTGTCGTACCACCTCGTCGAATACCCGGCCCGCAAGGCTTTGCGGGGAATGGCCGAACGACGGAAATTGGCGTCAAGTCAGAAAAAATCCAACGGCGATACGCCGGAAAGGGTTTTCCAATCCTGACAGAGTGTGGTGTAACCGCCACATCGACGGGCAGCATATAGTTCCAGCATGTTTAAACGGCTCAAAGCCGCTGCGGTTGCAGCGACCCTAGGTTTCGTCACGCTGGGCGCCGTCCCCTCTGCAGCGAATGCTAGTGAGCCGTATTGGCAGTGCGTGACCTTCGCGCGCATGTTCTCGGGCATCAACATCTTCGGCGACGCCTGGACCTGGTGGCGCCAGGCCACCTCGAACTTCCGCACCGGCAAGGCGCCTGAGACCGGTTCGGTCCTGGTCTTCCGCCCCGAGGGCCGCATGAGCCGGGGCCACGTCGCCGTCGTTTCCGACATCCTGACCGACCGCGTTGTCCGCGTGACCCACGCCAACTGGGGCGGCAGCCGCGGCAAGGTCGAAGAGAACGTCACCGTCGTCGACGTCTCGCCCGCCAACGACTGGTCGCAGGTCAAGGTCTGGTACAACCCGATCAACGGCCTGGGCACCACGGTCTATCCGACCTACGGCTTCATCTACAAAGGCGCACGTGACGCCTTCGACGCAGGCCGCCAGATCGCCGCCAATGCGACGGCGCAGCCCCAGGCGCCGGGCCAGCACTAAGCCCGACTTGCGCGCCATCCCCTTGCAGGCGATAGGCGTGGCATGACCCAATCCAGCGATATCACCTACGCCGGTTATCTGGCGTTGGACGACCTGCTTTCGACCCAGCATCCGCTGTCGGACGAACACGACGAGATGCTGTTCGTCGTCATCCACCAGACCAAGGAACTGTGGCTCAAGCAGATCCTGCACGAGGTGGCCCTGGCCCAGACCATGGTGCGCAGCGGCGATCTGGTGCCCGCCTACAAGAGCCTGGCGCGGGTGTCGCGCATTCAGGCGGTGATGACCCAGAGCTGGGACATCCTGTCGACCATGACCCCGTCCGACTATCTGCGGTTCCGGGGTTCGTTGGGGTCGTCCTCCGGCTTCCAGAGCGATCAATTCCGCCGGTTCGAGGCCATGCTGGGCCTGAAGGACTCCAGCTTCCTGAAGTTCCACGTCGACCGGCCTGAGGCCCATGAGGCCCTGAAGGCCGCCATCGCCGCGCCCAGCCTGTATGACGACGCTCTGGCCCAGCTGGCCGTCGCGGGCCTGCCTGTGCCGGCTGCGGTGCTGAACCGCGACGTGACCCAGCCCTATGAGCCGTCAGAGGCGGTCGAGGCGGCCTGGCTGGAGGTTTACCGCGACACCGAGCGCTGGTGGCCGCTGTACCAACTGGCGGAGAAGCTGGTCGATCTGGACGACGCCCTGCTGACCTGGCGGCATAAGCATGTGGTGACGGTCGAGCGGATCATCGGCCGCCGTCGCGGCACCGGCGGGACGGAGGGGGCGGCCTATCTGGCCTCGACCCTGACCAAGCGCTGCTTCCCTGAACTGTGGTCGCTGCGGACCAAGCTCTGACGCTGTTTTGATCGCGGCGCGGCAACCTTCGCTGCGCCCGTTCATTTCGCCGGTTCACCGCAAATGCGGAAAGGAGCGAGCGAGATGAGCAATCCCAACGCCCATGACATCAAGGTCCTGAACGGACTGATCGAAACCGCCCTGGACAGCGCGGACGGCTATCGCGAGGCTGCCGAGGAAGCGCGCGACGATCATTACCGCAGCCTGTTCGAGCAACGCAGCGCCGAACGCCAGCGCGTGGTCGATGATCTGTCCGCCGCCGTGCGCGGCATGGGCGGCGACCCGGAGGTGCACGGCTCCATCCTGGCCAAGGCCCATCGCGCCTTTCTGGACGTGAAACATGCCCTGCTGCGTAATGATGATTCCGTCGTCGGTTCGATCAACAGCGGCGAAAGCTTCATCGCCGACAAGTTCGAGAGGGCGCTGGAGGACAAGGCCATATCGGCGACGACGCGCGAGACGGTGCGTCGGGCCTATGCGTCGGTGAAGGCCGAACACGACCAGATGGAGGCCCTGAAACACAGCCTGGAGGGCCAGAGGGACGACGCCAATCCCCTGTTTCCGCACTAGGATCAATCGACACTCAGCCCAAACCGTCATTCCGGGGCGTCCATAGGACGAACCCGGAACCCAGGAGGCTCGCAATCCGGCGCCGAATACGTCCAGAAACGGTGTCGCAGCCCTGGGTTCCGGGTTCTTCGCTTCGCTTAGCCCCGGAATGACGATCTAAGATTTCGGTCGGCTGAATGCCGATTGAACCTAGGCGATGAAACGGGCGCAAAGAAAAAGGCCCCGGCGGTGATCCGCCGGGGCCTTCGTCATTTCAGTCAGAAGCAGGATTTATGCTTCTTCGCTGGGCTTGTCGGTCGAACCGGTGACCGGAACGACGGCGCCCTTGGCCGGACGAACCGTCTGACGCTCGGCGATACGCGCCGACTTACCGCGACGGTCGCGCAGGTAGTACAGCTTGGCGCGACGCACGACGCCGCGGCGCTTCACTTCGATCGACTCGACGTTCGGCGACAGGATGGGGAACTTGCGCTCGACGCCTTCGCCGAACGAAATCTTGCGGACCGTGAAGGTCTCGTTCACGCCGCCGCCGTCACGGGCGATGCAGACGCCTTCGAAGGCCTGAACGCGCTCGCGCTCGCCTTCCTTGATCTTCACGTTGACGCGCAGGGTGTCGCCGGGCTGGAAGTCCGGGATCTTGCGGTCGCCCAGAACGCGGGCTTTTTCTTCTGCAGCGAGCTGCTGAACGATGTTCATTCTATTTCTCCTTGAGCTTTGCGCTCTTTACCTGTGATTTGGCGGAATGCGCTTCCCAGAGGTCTGGGCGGCGTTCCCGCGTCGTTAGCTCCCGTTGCGCCTGACGCCATTGGTCGACCTTCTTGTGGTCGCCCGACAGCAGCACCTCGGGAATATCCAGCCCCTCGAACGTCCGCGGTCGCGTGTACTGCGGGTGTTCCAGAAGCCCATCCTCGAAGCTTTCGGACGACAGGCTGTCGCCTGAGCCGAGCACGCCGGGGATCAGTCTTACGCACGCTTCAATCGCGACCATCGCCGCCGCCTCGCCGCCGGCGAGAACCGCGTCTCCGACCGAGACCTCCTCGAACCCGCGTGCGTCGAGCACCCGCTGGTCCACCCCCTCGAAACGGCCGCACAGCACGACGATCCCGTCGGCTTTCGCCCATTCCTTGACGCGCGCCTGGGTCAGGGGCCTGCCCCTGGCGCTCATGTACAAAAGCGGCCGCTTGGGTCCCGACAGGCTATCCACCGCCCGGGCCACAACGTCCGCCTTAAGCACAGCACCCGGCCCGCCACCCGCAGGGGTGTCGTCCAGGAAGCCGCGCGTATCTGTGGAAAAGGCGCGGATGTCAACCGTTTCAAGGTCCCACAGCCCCCTCTCGCGCCACGCCGTGCCGATCAGCGACACGCCAAGCGGGCCGGGAAAGGCGTCGGGAAACATGGTCAGGACGGTCGCGGTAAAGGGCATGGCGGCGGCTCATACAACAAACCCGCAGGAAATGCGCGTCAGCAGATCACCTGCGCCATGCCGATGGATTTCGGCGTGGTCGGCTCGAAGCCGTATTGCGCGTAAAGTCGGTTCGCCTCTCCGTCTGCGATCAGGCTGACGTAGGCGCCGCGAGCCTCACCGCGCAGTCGGTCCATCAGGGCCGCCATGATCGCCTTTCCAAGACCGCGCCCCTGATGCGCAGGCTCGATCGCCATGTCGACGATCTGGAAGAACAGACCGCCGTCGCCGATGATCCGGCCCATGCCGACGGCCTGACCGTCCCGGCGCACCACGACGGCGAACCAGGTGTTGGGCAGGCCCGCGACCGCGTTCGCCTCGGCCTTTGTGCTCAGACCGGCATTGAGCCTGAGCCGAAGATAGTCTGTGACGGACGGCGTCTCTGCGGTCAGTTCATAACCCTCGATCATGCCGTGGGCGCCCCGCCCCCTGCCGCGATCCAGGCGTTGACCTGATCCTCCAGCACATCCAGCGGAACCGAGCCTGAGCCCAGCACCACGGCGTGGAAGTCCTTGATGTCGAACCGGGCGCCCAGGGCGGCGCGGGCCTTGTCGCGCAGTTCCTCGATCTTCAGTTCGCCGATCTTGTAGCTGGTCGCCTGACCGGGGTTGGTGATGTAGCGCTCGACTTCCTTGACGATGTCGCGTTCCGACAGCAGCGAGTTCTGGCGGAAATAGTCGATCGCCTGTTCGCGGCTCCATTGCTTGGCGTGCAGGCCGGTGTCGGTCACCAGACGCACGGCGCGCCACAGCTCGGTCGAGAGGCGGCCGAAGTCGGAATAGGGGTTCTGATAGAAGCCCATCTCCTTGCCCAGACGCTCGGCATACAGGCCCCACCCTTCCGCGTATGCGCCATAGCCGCCGAAGCGGCGGAAGCGCGGCAGGCCCTCGATCTCCTGCGCATAGGCGATCTGGAAGTGGTGGCCCGGCGCCCCCTCGTGATAGCTGATGCCCTCGATCTGGGGCTTCAGAACCTGGGTCATGTCCGACAGGTTCACGTAATAGATGCCGGGGCGCGAACCATCGGGGGCAGGGGCGTTATAGAAGGCGATGGCCGCCGTCGCCTCGCGGAACGGCTCGACCGCGCGCACCTCCAGCGCCGCCTTGGGCAGGGTCGAGAACCACTGCGGCGCCACGTCCATCACCTGGGCGACGAAGGCGCGGGCGTCGGTCAGATACTGTTCCTTGCCCTCAGCCGTGTTCGGATACTGGAAGCGGGGATCGGTCTTCAGGAAGACGAAGAAGTCCTGCAACGAGCCGGTGAAGCCGATCTGGGTCTTGACCGCCTCCATCTCGCGCTGGATGCGAGCGACTTCGTTCAGGCCGATCTGGTGGATCTGGTCGGCGGTCAGGTCGGTCGTGGTCGAGAGCTGGAGCCGGGCGTTGTAATAGGCCTCGCCCTGCGGCAGGCGCCAGACGCCTGCGTCGCTGTCGGCCAGCGGCTGAACTTCGGTCAGGGCGGTCAGAACCGTCTCGAACCCACGCTTATAAGAGCCGGTCAGGGCGGTGCGCGCCGAAGCCAGCAGGCGGTCCTTGGTCGCCTGATCCGCATCAAGTCCGGCGACCTTCTTCTGGAAGTCAGCCCAGACCGGGTTGTCGGCGCCGGTGTCGAACGGGGCGCCGGTGATGACGTTGCGGGTGCTGTCCAGTGACGGTTGGAAGACGAACCGGGGCGAGACGACGCCCTCTGCCGCGCGGGTCTTGAGGGTGGCGGCGACCTGATCCATCTGGCGCTGGGCGTCATTCAGGCGGGCCACATAGGCCTCGGCGTCCGAGACGCTGGCGACGCGGTGATTATTGATCAGGAAGACCGGCAGGCTGGTGGTCGGGTTGCCCATGGCCGTGAACTGGAAGCTCCAGTTGCGCCATTGGTTCGATATCCGCGCCTGATCGACGCCGTATTCGAACATCCGCCACGACAGTTTGGCCTGCGGGCTGAGCCTGGCCGGATCGAACTGGGCCTTCATCTGGGCCAACTGAGCTTCCTGCAGCGCCAGCGACCGTTCGGCGGCGGCGTCGGAGACATCATCCAGCTTGTCATAATCGGTCTTCAGACCCAGGGCATTGAGCGTTGGCGCGACCGTCTGATTGAAGAGGGCGATGCGGGCCTGGAAGGCCTGTTCGAAGAAGGCGTTCAGCCGGGCGTCTTCGCTCTGGGCCGCTGCGGCTGGAGCAACGGGAGCGGTCTGGGCCAGGGCAGGCGCGCCGGACAGGACGGCCATGGCCGCCACGGACGAAATCAGGAAACGACGCATCAACTACCCCTCAGAAGCGAAGCAGGCAGCTTCGCCGCCATCGTCGCCCGGCGCAATGGCCCCTTGTGTTCCGGCATTGCGGTGTTCCGTCGCTGTCAGGCGCCGACGTCATGCAACCTGAAACCCTGATCGGCGTTCCGACAGCTTGACCATACCAAAAAGGGGTTCTCTCCATGCGCAAGATCATCGCTCTGTCCATCGTCGCCGCCGCTCTGGCCGTGTCGGCCTGCAACACCATTTCCGGCGTCGGACGCGACGTGGCGGCTGCCGGTTCGGCTGTCAGCTCGACCGCCGAGAGCGCCAAGAAATAAGCAACTGAGTCACACCTGGGGCTGGTCGGTCCTGCAGGGTTCGGCGGTTCTCGGCGCCGTCATGTGACGGTGTTATGTTCGGCCTGACCTCAACGGGAGACGACTATGGGCTTTCTAGAAAACGTGCTCAGCGGCCTGGGCGACAATGCACCGGGCGGCGCGAGCGGACTGGGCGGCGTGGCTGACCTGCTTAAAGGGCAGGGCGGCGTTGGCGGTCTGGTCGAGAAGTTCGGTCAGGCGGGCCTGGGCGACGTCGTCGGATCATGGATTGGCAAGGGCGCCAACGCCGCGATTTCAGCCGACCAGATCCAGGCCGTCATCGGCCACGGCCCCATCGCCGACATCGCCGCCAAGATGGGCGTCTCGCCCCAGCAGGCCAGTGTCGTCCTGGCGGGCCTGCTGCCGCAGGTCATCGACCACCTGACGCCCGCCGGCAAGGTCGCAGGATCAGACGACCTGCTGGGTCAACTGACCGGCGGTCTTGGCGGAGCGCTGGGTGGAGCCTTGGGCGGAAATCTGGGCGGCGTACTGGGCGGCCTGCTCAAGCGCTGAGGGTCTTGGCCGCCTTTCGCGTCTCAAGGGTCAGTCTGATCCATTCGAAGATGCAGAAGATGATGGCGATCACGCCCAGTGCGGCGGCGAACTGGAACATCGGCGCGAAACCCGCCCGGTCGACCAGTTCGCCGAGCGGCGCGCGGCCCAGGGTGCCGATCAACAGCGCCAGCGACGTGAAGACGGCGAACTGAACCGCGCCGAACATCCGGTTCGACAGGGCTGACAGATAGGCCACGAAGGCGGCCCCGGCGAAGCCGCCTGCAATATTCTCGCCCGCAATCGCCGCCATCAGACGGGCCAACGGCTCGCCGATTCCGAAGACCCCGAACAGGGAATAGAGGCCGGTCGCCCGCATGAACGGGTCGATGACCGGCGCGCCCAGCGCCAGATCCATCATCAGCAGATTGGTCGCGGCGCTGACGATGGCGCCGATCAGCAGGCAGGGCATCCGCCCGATGACCAGCAGAGCCCAGCCGCCAAGCGCGATGCCCAACAGGGTCATGAAGACGCCGAATGTCTTGGACGCCAGTGCCACCTCGGTCATGGTGTGCCCCAGGGCGCCGCCCTCGGTTCCCATATAGAAGGGATAGGCGAACGGACCCCAGACGCCGTCGGCGATCCGGTAGCTGAGGATCAGCCCCAGCACGATCAGCGCGCCCCAGCCCAGACGGCCCATCAACTCCACCAGAGGCGCGAGGATGGCGTCATAGAAACGGTCGCCCAGTCCGCTGACCTGTGCGGTCGTGGCGGAGGAGGTTTTGCGACCGCGCCAGACCAGCGCGCCCGCCAGACCCGCAGGCAGCAGCACGGCGGCGGTCACGATCCACGGACCCCAGGTCTGGATGAAGGTTCCCGCACTTGGTGCAGGCGTCGTGGTCAGGGCCGAGATCATGAAGTTGACCAGCATGAAGGCCGCCCAGGCCCAGGCCAGCAGGGTGATGATCAGGGCGGCGCGGCGCAGGCCGGGCGTGGCGACGCGTTCACGGGCGATGGCCTGTGCGGCCTCGCGTTTGGGCTCGGGCGCGATCAGGGCGCCGATCAGACCCAGCCCCATCAGGCCTGAACCGATCAGGAAGGTCGAAGGCCAGCCAAGCACGTCCGCCAGCACCAGCGCGCCAGCGCCGCCGACCAGGGCCGCTGTGCGGAAGCCCAGTTGATAGACCGCCGACAACAGGTCCACTGGCGCATTGTCGTCCGCCGCCTCGATCCGCCAGGTGTCGATGACGATGTCCTGTGTCGCCGAGACAAAGGCGCCGACCGCCGCGGCCAGAGCCAGGGCGCCGATGGCGTTGCTGGCGGGGTGGGACATGGCGATGACGACGAAGGTTGCAGCCAGGATGATCTGGCAGACGATCATCCACGACCGTCTCTGTCCCAGTCGGCCAACACCGGGCAGACGCAGACCGACAGCCGGGGACCAGAGGAATTTGAAGGCGCCAAACAGGCCGACCCACGACAGGACGCCGATCGTGGCCACTGACACGTCAACCGCGGACAGCCAGGCGTTCAGCGTGCCGAACAACATGGCGAAGGGCAGGCCGGACGAAAAGCCCAGCAGCAGCATGGCCAGGGTGCGCCGCTCGCGGAAGGCGGCCTTCAGAACGCCCAGACCCTTGGGCTGGGGACGCAGGGCCGCGACCTCAGAGGCGGGCGTTGTGGTCGGGTCGGTCATGCACGGCTCCGGCGGCGGCCGGAACACGGGCGCCTGATTTCATCCGACCTTGGCGTGTCCGTCGGCGTTCGTCCAGCGGGCCAGCGCGGCGCGGAGCGAGGCGGCGTCCAGCGGCTTGACCAGATGGTCGTTCATCCCGGCCTCCAGACAGGTGCGGCGGTCCTCGGCGAAGGCGTTGGCGGTCAGGGCCAGGATCGGCGTCGAATCACCGGCGGCGCGTATGGCGCGGGCGGCGGCGGGGCCATCCATGCCCGGCATCCGCATGTCCATGAAGACCAGATCATAGCGGGCGCGGCTGACGGCCTCGACCGCCTCGGCGCCCGTGGCGGCGGTTTCGACGACGCAGCCTTCGCGTCGCAACAG
>NZ_JABAZW010000017.1 GCF_018608325.1 Brevundimonas sp.
ACCCTGTTCGCCCTGCTCTACGGCTTCCTGTGGGAGCAGCGCCTGCCGACCGCGCTGGAATATGGCGCCATGGTTCTGGTGGTGGGCAGCGTCGTCACCTGCATCTGGGCGCACCGTCCGCCCACGGAGAGATCAATCGCCCCGAAAACCTCCTGACCCGCGAAGTTCGATGCCGCAACCGGCTGCGACCCGTCATCGCAGTGCGCCATTGAAACAAACCGGGCACGAGTTTGTTAGCGATCCTGTCATCACCGTGCTATGAGCCGCGCCCTTTATAGGCGGCGGCGATGTCGCCAGAGTTTTCACACTTCGGGAGAAGCCACACATGAGCAGGGTGCTGGTTATCGGCGCAGGCGGCGTCAGTTCGGTCGCAGTCCACAAGATGGCGATGAATACGGATGTGTTCTCGCACATCACCCTGGCGAGCCGCACCAAGTCCAAGTGCGACGCCATCGCCGAATCCGTGAAGACGCGCTTTGGCGTCTCCATCGACACGGCGGCCATCGACGCGGATGACGTGGCGGCGACCACGGCCCTGATCCAGTCGGTCAAGCCCGCGCTGGTCGTCAACCTGGCCCTGCCCTATCAGGACCTGTCGATCATGGACGCCTGCCTGGCCGCTGGCGTGAACTATCTCGACACCGCCAACTACGAGCCGCGCGACGAAGCCAAGTTCGAATACAAGTGGCAGTGGGCCTACCAGGACCGCTTCAAGGAAGCCGGACTGATGGCGCTGCTGGGTTCGGGCTTCGACCCCGGCGTGACCTCGGTCTTCGCCACCTACACCAAGAAGCACCTGCTGGACCGGATCGACACGCTCGACATCCTGGACTGCAACGGCGGCGACACGGGCCTGCCCTTCGCCACCAACTTCAACCCGGAAATCAACCTGCGTGAAGTGACCGCCAACTCGCGTCACTGGGAAAACGGCCAGTGGGTCGAAGGCCCGGCCCTGACGCAGAAGCAAGAGTTCAACTTCGAAGGCGTCGGCCCCAAGAACATGTACCTCATGTACCATGAGGAACTGGAGTCGCTGGCCAAGTTCTACCCTGAGATCAAACGCATCCGCTTCTGGATGACCTTCGGCGACAGCTACCTCAAGCACCTGGAAGTGCTGGAGAACGTCGGCATGACCTCGATCGAGCCGATGCAGTTCCAGGGCCGTGAGATCATCCCGATCGAGTTCCTGAAGGCTCTGCTGCCGGAACCCTCGTCGCTGGGTCCGATCACCAAGGGCAAGACCAACATCGGCACCATCGCCACGGGCGAGAAGGACGGCGCGGCCAAGACGGTCTACGTCAAGAACATCTGCGACCACCAGGAAGCCTATGCCGAAACCGGCAACCAGGCCGTCAGCTACACCACGGGCGTCCCCGCCATGATCGGCGCGGCCCTGATGCTGACCGGCCAGTGGAAGGGCGAAGGCGTGTTCAACATTGAACAGCTGAACCCCGATCCCTTTATGGACATGCTGAACAAGCATGGCCTGCCGTGGACCGTCGAGGAGCTGGACGCTCCGCTGGCCTTCTGATCGGAAGAACTGAATGCAAACCCAGGCCGGAGATCCGGGCGCGTTCTCGCATTTCGACCTGAACCGTGTCGCCTCGCCCGCCTTCGTGGTGGATGAGGCGGCCATCAGGCGCAATCTGTCCGTACTCAAGGATGTGCGGGACCGGGCCGACGCCCGCGTCCTGCTGGCGCTCAAGGCGTTTTCGATGTGGTCGCTGGCCGATGTGGTCGGCGAATATCTCGACGGCGTCTGCGCCTCCGGCCTGTGGGAGGCCCGTCTCGCCCGCCAGTTCTACAAGGGCGAACTGACCACCTATTCCCCCGCCTACCGCGCCGAGGATCTGCCCGAGATCCTGCGTCTGTCGGACCACGTCATCTTCAACAACCCCGCCCAGGTCGCCCGTTTCGCTGACCTGATCGCCAAGGCGCGCGCCGATGGCGAGGTGTTCGAGATCGGCCTACGTCTGAACCCCGAACACTCCGAGGGCGAGGTCGCCAAATACGACCCGGCCCAGCCCTGCTCACGTCTGGGCTTCCCGGTGTCCCTGCTGAAGCCGGAGCACCTGGATGGCGTGGACGGCCTGCACATCCACGCCCTGTGCGAACAGAGCTTCCAGCCGTTGGCGCGTATCTGGGCGGCGGTGGAGCCAAAACTGGCCCCGCTGCTGGGCGGCGTCAAATGGATCAATCTGGGCGGCGGCCACCACATCACCCGCGCCGACTACGAGAAGGACGACCTGATCACTTTCGTGCGCCGCCTGTCGGAGACGCATGACGTGCAGGTCTATCTGGAGCCGGGCGAAGCCGTGGCGCTGGACGCCGGCATCCTGATCGGTGAAATCCTCGACGTCTTCGACAATGGCATGCCCATCGGCATCACCGACATCTCGGCGACCTGCCATATGCCCGATGTGATCGAGGCGCCCTATCGCCCCGCCATGCTGGACGAGCAGGACACCGGCGTCGCCGTGCGTCTGGGCGGGCCGTCCTGCCTGGCCGGCGACATCATCGGCGACTACGTCTTTGCTGAACGCCCGGCCGCCGGAACGCGCATCGCCTTCCTGGATCAGGCCCACTATTCGATGGTGAAGACCAACACCTTCAACGGCGTGCCGCTGCCGTCCATCCATCTGTGGAACAGCGCCACCGACGAACTGAAGTCGATCAAGTCCTTCGACTGGACCGAGTTCCGCGACCGCCTGTCCTGAAGGGCGAGGATGACGAGTGGTAGGAAAGGACCGCTGGGTACTTCCGTCGAACTCCCACAATGACGCTGCCTCAACTCCAGCCTTTCCAAGCGTCTAGCCCGATCTCGACCCAATCAACGCGCCTGACCACCCGCATCCCCTATGCTGACAACGTCCCGTCGCCCGGAGGGC
>NZ_JABAZW010000132.1 GCF_018608325.1 Brevundimonas sp.
GCGCTCAGTACGACCTGCGCCATTCACATCTCCTCAGGAAAGCGGAACACGGCCTCCAGCCGTCTTCGCCACCACACGCCCATCCAGCTTTCGACCACCGCCCGCCCCCAATAGGCGTGGATCATCCGCGGCTCCGGCCCTTCGACCGCGCTCATGATGGCGCAGTGTTTCACCGCCGCCCCCGGCGACATGCGGAACAACAGCACGTCCCCCGCCCGCATCGCCGCCAGCGGCACAGGCTTCAGCCACCGCCCCGCCGCCTCCAGCAGCGTCTCTTCGCCTCCGACCTCGGCCCAGTCGCCGAATAGGCCGGGACCGTCTCCGGCTCCTCGCCCGCCACCTCGCGCCAGACCCCGCGCACCAGCCCCAGACAGTCCGCACCCACGCCCTTCACGCTGGCCTGATGGCGATAGGGCGTGCCCAGCCAGTTCCGCGCAGCGGCCACGACCGCCGCGCTCATCGTCTGCTCCCGCCGTCATTGCGCGCACTGCCCGCCGGATAGGCCGTCAGGAAGTCGTCGCCCGGCACATCGGGGAAACCTCGAAAATTCACGCCGTTCGCGAATGTCCCGACACAGGTGGCCCAACGTTTGTCGCAGGTGCGGCTCCCCGCATTCGCCACGCCGCAGCGCGCGTCACCCAGCCGCGCATCGCACATCCGGCCATAGGTCCACCCGACCACCCGCTCCAGCTTCGCCAGCGGCCCTTCCAGTTCGGCGACAAAGGCGCCCGCCTCACGCCGGATGGAGGCCAGCGTCCCGTTCCACAGCCGCACCTTCAGGCTTGGGTCGGACCAGTCCACGCGCCACAGTTCGACCGACGCCCCGTCATAAAGCCCCGCCGCCACATCGGCCTCGGTGATCGCGGCGTCATCCAGCGCACCCGCCGCCGACGCCGATCCCGCCGCCAGTCCCACCGCGCTGTCGCCCGCCCCCGCCGTCCAGCCGCTGCTGGCCCGGCACAGGCTGCCGTCCATCTCCAGATCGCGATCGTGATCGGTGAACCCCATCACCGTCCCGTCCGCCCGCCTCAACCGCCAGACATGACAAAGCGACGCCGCCCCGCTCTCGATGCGGGCGGCCATTTCTTCCGATACGTCTCTCATGTGTCGCCTCTGTTTGAGTGGCGAGTGGCGAGTGGTCAGTGGTCAGTGGCGAGAAGATGCGCCGCCCCTGGCGCTCGCCACTCGTCGCTCGTCACTCGCCACTGCCTCAACCCCGCACCTCGATCAGCGGAACCGCCGCCATTCGTCCGGCGTCGAAACTGTCCAGCGTGGTCTCGATCCGGTCGCTGTCGAACCGCACCGGCGTGTCGAAGTGAAAGCCCGCCGTCACCGCCACGCCTGCCCCCGGCGCGCTGTTCAGCGTCACCTGTCCTGTGGCCGCATCAACCGTGAAACCCGTCGTCTCCGTCCCGTTCAGCGCCACCCGCACCGACCCCGCGACCGGCTTGGTTATGGGGCGTTCAACGTCGCCGTATCGCTTGATCAGCGTGAACGTTTTTCGCGTCCCGTCGCCCGCGCCCAGCACCTGATCCGTCGGCGCCGCCACGCCGCCCGGCCTGCAGGATTTGAAGTCCGCAAAGTCCTTGAACCGGAACCCATGCAGACGCCCGCGCCGCGCCTCGAAGAAGGCTGTCAGTTCCGCCATGTCGTCCAGCGACCTCAAGTTCGCCCCGATCAGGTAGCGCCTGCGCCCCAGCGCCCACGGCGTCGAACGCCGCTCATGCCCCGACGCCAGCGTCGTGATTTCGGTCCTGCGCTCGACCCCGCCGGTCGACCCGAACGCCAGCCGCGCAGGCAGGCGAACCTCATGAAATGCGGTCATCTTCACCCTTTCCATTACGCCGCCGTGCGGCTGGACCAGGCCCGCCTAGCAGCGACGCCCGTCAGAACTGTTGTGATCAGCCAGGCGCGGAACATGGGCGTAGCGCGTCTTCGACTGACCGCCCCGCCTGCGACATCTTGTTCAAATTGCGCCCGTCGTTCATGCTGCGCACACGGCGACCCCCAGCCGTTCTAGTTTTCAGGAGCGACACGTTTGCGTGGCGAAATTCTCAGTTACGATTCCACGGCAGGCGCCGGGCTGATCAGCGGCGATGACGGCGCGCGCTACAGCTTCACGACCGAGGCCCTGAAATCTCCGGCTGTCCCCGCTGCGGGCGTCCGCGTCGACTTCGTGCCTGAAGGCGAGATCGCCACCCAGATCCTGATTCTAGCCGGCGCCCCCACCTCGACCGGCGTCGCAGGCGTCGCGCCTATTCCGGCAGGTACAGGCTTTGATTTCAAATACGCCCTGTTCCATTTCAACGGCCGTCTGCGCCGTTCGCATTTCTGGATCGGCTTCCTGATCGTCTTCGCCGTATCGGTCGTGTTCTTCTGGGTCCCGTTCCTTGGTGGCTTTATTCTATTGGCCCTGATCTGGCCCAACCTGGCCATTTCGGTGAAGCGCCTTCACGACATGGGCCGGACGGGATGGCTGGTGCTTGTGCCCTTTGGCGTCAACATCGCCGTGTCCATCGTCAGCTTCGCCCTCATGATCGGCAACTTCATTTCCAGCGGCGGCTCGCCTGAGTTCTACGAAGATAATCCAGCCGCTGCCCTGGCACTGGTTGGACCTACCTTCGCGCTTTCCGGCGTCGCCTTCCTGATCTCCATCGCCTTCCTGCTGTGGATCGGCCTGACCGACAGCCAGCCGGGCGAGAACCGCTACGGCCCCAACCCCAAGGGTCTCTAAGCCTCACAGGTTTTGAACCGTTTCAGCGCCGCCTCGTGAAAACGGGGCGGCGTTTCTACATCCGGCGTGCGCCCAAACTGACCGCCCGCGCCAGCATCTGCGCCACCTGCGCCTCTGATCGCAACAGGGCCGGAG
>NZ_JABAZW010000013.1:0-3510 GCF_018608325.1 Brevundimonas sp.
GCGGGAACGCCTCGATTTCGGACAGGAAGGCGGCCCGCCAGCCCAGCGGATGCCAGGCGACGGACGCCGCTTCGATCCCGGAACAGACTGAGCCGTAGATCATCGCCCCTCCCCCTCATTTGAGGGGCTGTGTCCTCCGGTGGCGCGGGCGAGAAGGCTACGAGCACCGTCGATCCACTGCTTGAGCGCCTGACCGGCCGGGCCGCTGTCGTGGTAGGCCGTGAAGCCGTCTGAGAAGTGCACTATGCCGTCGAGGTGCATCATGGCCTCGTCGTGAAGTGCGCTTGGTTGTCCCTGCTTCTCCCCCATCAGACGCGACCCACCCTCTGCCGCTTCAAGCGATTGAATGAGAGACGACCCGCTCATTGGTCTGCACCATTGGCTTTGGGCCGGGCGAACTGCTGGATGACCGGCAGTGCAGGCGCGCCGTTTTTGAAAGCCGCGTAGAGAGCGGCGGCGAAGTCGGCGACGGCGTCACCGAGGCCCAGACGATCCCAGAACTTGCGCTGTCCGTTGTCGCAGGCGTTCGGCAGGCCGGTGTGGTGCAGGGTGCAGAGGGGCACGGTGCGGGCGTCGTGGATGCGCTTGCCGCCTCCCCGCTCCCGCCAGCCCTTGCCTGCGATGGCGAGGTTCTGATGCGCCGCCTCGATCCGGTTCGGCAGGCCATGCGGGTTCATCGGCTCGCCTTCGAGCAGGCAGGCGATGCAGGCCGTGTCCTCATGCAGCCAGGACAGGTAGGCGGCGTCGGTCTGGCGCGGGTCGCGTTGACCCTTGGCCTCGGGCTTGTAGGACCGGAGCCGCTTTCCAGGTTTGAAGGTGCGGGGGCGTGCGGCCTTCTTTTCCGCCTGGAGGCGGCGAAGGTCAGCGTCGATCTGCCAGAGAGGGCGGCCCATCAAGCGGCCCTCCGATCCGAGCTATCGTTCGCGGCCGTTAGATCGAAATGCTCGATGGTCAGGCCGTTCTGCGCCGACCACGCGAGGATCAGTTCGATCAGATCCGAGAACTCGGACTTGGTCAGCTTCGACGAGCGCAGGCCCAGCGGCAGCATGGACGTGCCGTCGAGCGTCGGGACAAACCGAACCTCCCGGCCCAGCGCGTGCATGAACAAGGCCTTGTAAGTTTCGGCATCCATCTGCACGCCGTTGTGCTCGGGGCGCTGTTTGACGATCTGGCCCAGCAAGGACCAGAGGGCCGAGTTCTGGTGATCGGTGCGCTTTGCGTCGCGGACTTCCATCACCATGCCCTTGCTCTCGCGGACCGCTTTCTCGATCCACGAGTGGGCGCGGGCGACGGTGAAGCTGTTCAGAGGGATCGTGAAGCGGCTCATCAGTAGCGCTCCTCGCGGAACCGGATTCCCTTGCCTTCTGCCCCGCGCCGGTTCTGGCGAGCGTCATCATCCGCAAGCTTCTGCACCAGGGCGCGGAAGGGCTCGGAGTTCTCCAGCCAATAGTGACGCACTGCTGCGTTCAGATCGGTGATGTCCGCGACCGGGCGGGTTCTCAGGCCCTGCGCACGTCCGCCGCCATGGGCGTGCGCCTTGTCGTTCGCAGCGATCTTGGCGGCTTTCTGGGCGTCTTCCGCGTCCCTGATGGCTTGATCCGCGACCTCGCGGGATTCCAGATCGGAGGCGCGGGCAGCGGCGAGCGCTTCAGCGGCGGCTCTCGCCTTGGCGGCCGCCTCCTCTGCAGCCTTCACACGCGCGGCCTCGATCTCCTGCTCGCGCTTGATCAGGAACGGGCGCTTGGCGGCGTTCAAGGCATCAATTGCGGTCGGAACCTTGCCGGGCGCCTTGTTCTTCAGCGGTGCCAGATAGACGTTGTAGCGGCTCTGGATGGCGTCGATCTGGTCGTCGAGCGGCTTCTTCTCCTTGACGCGTTCAGCTTCCAGCGCCTTGGCATTTCCGGTCAGGTCGTCGATCAGGCGCGCGATCTCGTCGACCTGTTCCTGGGTTTCGGCGACCGTGCCGTCAGCCCAGTTCTTCGCTTCGATCAGGGCGTCATTGATGCTCTCGACGATGATGTCGAAGGGCGTTTCGACGGGCGGGTTGTTGCTCAGGTGAATCGGTTCGGCGCTCATGCTTCCGCCTCCGACTTCGCGGCTTGCTCTGCCTGTTCAGCGGCATAGGCTTCGTCGCGCCGTTCCAGCTCAGCCGTCATCGCGTCGATTTCGGTCTGGCGCAGGCCGTCGCGTTGCTCACGGACCAGCTTGGCCAGGGCGCTGGCGAGATGGGGGTAAGCCATGTCGGCGATCACAACGTCTTGGCCCTTGGAGTTCACGTAGAACATCAGGCAGCTTCCTTCTGGTCGAAGGGGGTTTCGGTCTTGGCAGCGGTCAGGCGAGCCACGTCCACGTCCTTGGCCTTCAGCACCCGACGCCACTCGAGCTCAGGCAGAGCGGCCTTTAGGCCGTCCTTGTTCGGCTCCCAGAAGGCCTTGAACTCGTCCGGCGTCTTACATCGTGACATTTGAGCGATGGCATGATCGGCGGCGGCGCTTAAGCCATCCGTTGCTCGCTCTGCGGCGATCCTGTTAGCGACGCTGGCACCGGCACGAGCAGCAGCCACTAGCTTCTGACGTTCGCTCGCCTTGATGCGATACGAGCGCCCGGCTCCTTCAATCTCAACCCACGGGCTGGCGAGGTCATACAGGTAGCGACCGATGCCCCATTTCACAGCGGCGCGTTTTAGGGCGTCAGAGATTGCGCCCTTCTCGGACTCCACATCGCTGTCACCGGCACCGTCAGCCTTGGTGACCCATTCTCCATCGACGCGGATCGACAGGTAGCAGAGTGTGCGCGGGCCGTGGAACTCGTAGCGGTCCTGCCAGTTCGCCGCGCCGACGACCGTATCAAGACGCTCCATCACATCGCGGGCGTCGATATAGCCAAGAGCCATGCCCTTGTCCTTGGCTTGGGTCGTGGAGCCAACGCGCCATGAGATGATGTCTGGATCGAAGGGCGCAGCCAGTGCCGTAAGCATATCAGTCATTGGAGGTATCCGACGCTGTCCAGTGCCGTGCGGATAGACTGCGCGCGCTGCTGGGTGGATGGGATTGCGGAGTTCGTCAGCCAGAGCCATTCGCTCCAGGCTTCACGCGGAAGCATCAGGCGCAGAACACCATCAGCCCACACGGCGATCATGCCGTTGATGACAGAGCCTTCCGGGGCGTCCTTGTTGGGGATCGCAGAGCGAGCTTGCGCCGCCCCGGCCTTGGCTGCTGGGGAAAGGGTGTTGGCATCGGTCATGAGACGAAGGCCTGTTCAGTGTGCTGGGTGCGGAAGGTCAGCGCCTCGCCGGAAAGGCGAAGGGACCGGGCACGACGCCATGCCGACCGGGTGGCCTCGACCGAAGTCCAGGCCGCGAACCGTTCGACGTGCTGGTGGCCATTACGGTCCAGCCACGACAGGCGGGCGGTGTATTTGATCAGGCTCTCGGCGTGGGCCGGTCGGCGGAAAGGGAGGACTTGGCCCATCACGCAGCCTCGCCAATCTTGGCGTCGTCGGCGGCGGCTG